>NZ_JADJSO010000025.1:0-48771 GCF_016711665.1 Candidatus Villigracilis saccharophilus | reverse complement strand
TCTTTGCACTGGCGACCCTGCCCGTGGAATTTAACGCCTCTGCCCGCGCGAAGCAGCTGCTCGTGCAAAGCGGCATCATCCAAACTGAACAGGAACAGCGCGGCGTCAACGCCGTTCTTAACGCAGCCGCATTGACCTATGTGGCCGGGTTGATCACAGCCATCCTGCAATTGCTGTATTATGTTTCACTGGTTGGCGGCGGCAGACGCAGATAATTTAAAAACAGAATACAGAACTCAATTCGCAAAAAAGAGCAGGGCAAACCTGCTCTTTTTTTATGTGTATAATCATTGGAATGAAGAAATTATTCCTGGTGGTTATATTATTCCTTGGAATTGCAGTAGTGGCGATCAGTTTCAGTGAACTGGAAACGATCATGCAAACTTTGCAAAAAGCGCACTTAACTTTTTTTATTCTAGCCATCCTTGTTCAACTGATCTGGTTCGTCACCACGGCGCGCATGTATCAATCCATTTTTCATTTGCTTGGAGTACACGAATCTGTGCAGACTTTGGCAAGGATATCCACCGCGGCAAACTTCATCAACGTGGTGGCACCAACTGCCGGCGTAGGCGGAATCGCCCTCTTTGCGTCCGAAGCGCGGCGGCGTGGGCATCCGCCCGGCAAAGTAACAGTCGCTGCCGCATTATTCCTGCTGCTGGATCAAGCCGCGTTTCTGGTTGTCCTGTCACTTGGGCTGATGGTGCTGGTTCGCCGCAATGATTTACAGGCAGGCGAAATATCAGCTTCCTTGTTCCTGCTTGGAACCGCCGTCACATACGCCTTTGTACTGTATCTTGGATATCGCTCTGAGGAAAAACTAGGCAACCTGCTGGGGAAGATCGCGCGAGACATCAACCGCGTTGTAAAATTATTCCGCAAGGAAGATTACCTGAGCGAAGTTCGCGCGCATGAGTTCGCACATGAGGTTTCGGAAGGGCTGGCCGGACTAACCGAAAAACCATCAAGTTTGGTCAGGCCGATCCTGTGGGGGATTTTGGATAAAGGGCTATTGATGCTCGTGCTGGTATTCTCTTTTCTTTCTTTTGAAGTTCCCTTTTCCGCCGGCACCATCATCGCAGGATTTTCGATCGCATATCTTTTTCTGATCGTTTCTCCCACACCTTCAGGCATCGGCATCGTGGAAGGGCTAATGCCCATCGCGCTGACATCCCTGAACGTCAATTGGAGCCAGGCGGTCGTGATCACCCTCACCTACCGCACGGTTACATTTTGGGTCCCGTTCGGGATCGGAGCATGGGCATTCCGCACCCTGCACACATTGGGCGAAGAGCCATCAGCCAGCAGCGCATAATCGGCAAAAAATTGAATCACCTTCAACAATTATTTGAGCATTGGAAACAGGACGAAAATACCGCGCCGAATTTTTCTGCGTGGAAAACGACTCCGCCGCGCGCGGCACAGACGCATCCCTTCCCGGCCGATCTGCCTGCCGCGCTTCGAGAGACATTGTCCACCCGCGGCATTGACCGACTCTACTCGCACCAACTTTCGGCGTGGACAAATGCCCGCGCCGGGAAAAATATCATCCTCGCCACCAGCACCGCCAGCGGAAAGACTCTCGCCTACAACCTGCCCGTCCTCGCAGCAATGATCCAAAATCCCGAAGCGCGCGCGATTTACTTATTCCCGACCAAGGCCCTTGCGCAGGATCAATACTCCAATCTTCAATCCATCCAATCGAAAATCGTAAATCTGAAATCATCAATCTATGACGGCGATACCCCCCAATCACAACGCTCCGCCATCCGCAAGAACGCCCGCATCGTACTCTCAAACCCAGACATGCTTCACACGGGAATTTTGCCGCATCATTCCAACTGGAGCGATTTTCTCAGCAACTTAAAGTTTATCGTCATTGACGAAGCCCACACCTATCGTGGAGTCTTTGGCTCGCATGTCGCCAATGTCATCCGCAGACTCAAACGTGCGGCGAATTTTTATGGAGCAAAGCCGCAGTTCATTCTCGCATCTGCAACGATCGGCAATCCAAAGGAACTTGCTGAAAACTTAATTGAAGAAGATGTTGAACTCATTGACAACGACGGCTCGTCGCGCGGCGAACGTCATTTCATTATTTACAACCCACCCGTTACAGATCATTCGCTGGGATTAAGAAAAAGCAGTTTATTGGAAAGTGTACGCCTCGCAACAGATCTGTTAAATCACAATATTCAATCTGTTGTCTTTGCGCGGACAAGAAGAAGCGTGGAAATTCTACTTACCTATTTACAATCATCAATCGTCAATCATCAACACTTGCACCGCACGCAAGTGCAGGTGTCGTCAATCAGAGGCTATCGTTCCGGCTACCTTCCCCATCAGCGCCGCGAGATCGAGCAGGGATTACGCGACGGCTCTGTAAAAACTGTAGTTGCCACCAATGCCCTTGAGCTGGGAATTGACATCGGTGGATTGGGCGCGGCAATTCTCGTCGGGTATCCGGGCACCATCGCAAGCGCGAGACAGCAATCGGGTCGGGCGGGACGCGGAGATGCTCCAGCCGTATCAGTGTTGGTCGCGTCGCCGAATCCGCTGGACCAGTTCCTCGCGCATCATCCAGAATATTTTTTCGGCAGTTCGCCGGAGCAGGCATTGGTCAACCCGAATCATTTGCTCATTTTGCTCGAGCATTTACGCTGTGCCATGTTCGAGTTACCCTTTCAAAAGGGAGATGGCTTCGGAAGCATCTCCGATGAGTTGCTCGATGAATATCTCGAATTTCTGGTTGCGAATCAAGATGCACATTTCTCGAATGAAAAATATTATTGGATGAAGGATCAATATCCCGCCGCGAATATTTCACTGCGTTCCGCATCGCCGCAAAGCATTGTTCTACAGAGCACGACCGAAGACGGCAGACCGTGGACAGTGGGAACAGTCGATGGCGAATCTGCCGCGTGGATGGTTCACCCCGGCGCGATCTACATGCACGAAGGTCAGCAATATTTTGTGCAGGAATTCAACCTCGAGCACCAACTCGCCCAGCTCGTTCCTGTCGGCCTAGATTATTACACCGAAGCGCAAAGAAGCTCTGAGATCGAAGTTATATCTAAACAGGCTCTAGCCGTCGTCCACGGCGGCGAAAAAGCGTACGGCGAAATTCAAGTGACAACTCAAGTTGTCGGCTTCAAAAAGATCCGCTGGTTTACGTATGAAAATTTAGGAGAAGAAACATTGGATATGCCTTCGTCTGAATTACAGACGACCGGCTACTGGCTTTCTCTTTCCGAAGAAGCAGTCTCGCATCTACGCGACGCCGGGAGCTGGTCCAACGACCCAAACAATTACGGCCCCGACTGGCTGAAGATCCGTGAGCGTGTGCGCGCACGCGACCAATATCAATGTCAGGTCTGCGGCGCCATCGAAAGCGGACGGCAGCATGATGTGCATCATAAGATCCCATTCCGCGCCTTTGTGCGTGAAGGCGCATTGGACCGTGACCAGGCTAATCGTTTGGAGAATCTCACAACGCTCTGCCCGACCTGCCACAAAAAAGTGGAACAAAACGTCCGCATCCGCAGCGGACTGGCCGGGCTGGGATTCGTGCTCGGCAACCTCGCGCCGCTCTTTCTGATGTGTGACCCGCGTGATCTTGGAATTCACACAGACCCGCTGTGGAAACCCGCAAATAATATGCCGTCCGTTGTCTTATATGACCATGTCCCAGCAGGAATCGGATTCAGTCAAAAGCTATTTGAAATTCATAATGAACTAATCCGCCGCGCATACGAACTGGTCAGTGAATGCGAATGTGAGGACGGCTGTCCCTCCTGTGTTGGCCCCGGCGGAGAGAATGGCATCGGCGGAAAAGTTGAGACGTTGGAGATATTGAAAGTTCTGACAGAATAAAAAATGAAGACCAAGTTTGTTATCCTGTTTACCATGTTATTAATTTCTGCTTGTTCATCATCGCTGCAAGTACCTGAGGTTACTACAACACTCTCTCCCACAAGAACCATAACGCCATCCCCAGAACCGACAAGCGCCGCTGCAATTGCGCCAACGCCAACAGGCATTCAATTGCCTTACAATGAAGTGCAAGAGAGTTCGGCGTATTGCCAATCACCATACGCGATTTTAGCAATCGCCAACGCGGAAGGTTTATCAAAAGAAAAAATTGCGCGGGTACTGGTTGGTATATGGCTGGAGCGATACAAAACCCCCAAGGCACATCCCTACTGCCGGATTGAAGATTATCGAGTTGATGATATTTATTCGAATCCAAAGGTAAACGCTACTTCACTTCAACCCAAGGGAGATTTTATGAGGGTGGTAAAGTTCTCTATAAAGTTGATCCAGGTGCCTACTGACTGGCTGGCCTTTCCTGGTGAAATTGATACAGAAAATTGGCTGACTGTTATTTGGAACATTTCGATTTCAAAATTAGATGATAATTATGAAATGGTTTTTGCATACCCCTAAAATTCTTCAAATAACTCAAAAGGAGAAATCCCATGAAATGGATCACCCGTTCTCATGTTCACGTTGACCGAGTCGCATGTCCGTGGCTCATTACCCGCTTCATAGACAGCGAAGCGGAATTTTTGTTCGTACCCGCCAGTCAAATTGAGAAAGTCGCCACAGAAAGCGGCGCGATTCCCTACGACACGCCCGGCGCGGAATTGGGTCACGTAGATGGTCGCTGTTCATTTGAATCGATCATTGTCAAATATGGATTAAAGGAGCCGGGGCTTTTGCGTCTGGCAAAAATTATCCACGCGGCGGATGTGGAGGAGGATATTGACACCGATCCCATCGGGCGCGGACTCGAAGCCATCGCCAGCGGATACAGCCTGCGCTTCCCGGAAGACCTCGAAAATATTGAAAATCAATTTGAAGTCTATGACGCCCTATACGCGTGGTGTCGTTTGGATGTAGCGAAAAAGTGACATACTCCCCACAGCTAAAGCTGGGGGCTTCTACCGTCAACACGGTTGCGAAGGCGAACCCTCGTCTTACTATCGCTCTGGTAGTACGCTGATGTCCCAGCGTATTTGAGATGTTAAGGACTTTTCATGTCCAGTTTTCTCTTGTGGTTGTTGAATGTTTCCGGGATGGACTACCCATCCAACCAACATTCAGTTGTTAAAGAGCCCGAACATTTGTCTACCATCCCATGACAGGCTTGTGTAGTGTTTCGTCCAGCCGTATTAAAGAAATTGTATCTTGCAAAAAAAAACAAATTCAAAATCAAAACCACGCCGTATAAAAATTCAACGTCATTGCGAGGCGTCGTTATGCAGCGGCGAAGCAATCCCCTAGTTAGCAGGAGTTATTATGAAAACAAATAATCTATTCTTGTTGGTTGTTCTTGTGATGAGCGCACTTGCGTGCAGCGTATTGGGAGGCGCGCCAGGAACTCAGCCTATTGACCTGCCCATCTCTGCCACTGCGCCTGGGGTCATAATCGAACCAACCTTCACACCGATCCCAACCCTCACACTGGCCGCGCCGACGCTCCCACCGCCCACCCCGATGCTAAGTCAGACGGTTTCCATACAACCCTCGCCATTCAGTGAAACAGGAAATGCGCCAGTGTACACGATCACAGCACAGATCCCTACACTGCAAGGCTCAAGCGACACGCGCGTGACGAACTTCAATACGCTCATCAAGCAAATCATCCAGGATGAAATAGCTCAATTCAAAACCGATGTGCTGGCTTTTGCATCCAACCCGCCCATCGCGGCAGGCAGCAGCTTTGACTTGCAGTATGCAGTCATCGGTCAGCGCGCGGATATTTGGAGTATCAAACTCGAAATCTACGTTTATTCAGACGGCGCAGCGCATCCAAACGGATACAGCCGCACCTTGAATTATGATCTTTCGAATGGCAGGGAGATCACCCTCGACGAACTTTTCCTTTCAGGCTCGAACTACCTTCAAATGCTCTCGGATCTCTGCAAAACTCAATTGTCCACGCGCGATATTGGTTTTGAGATGTTCTCCGCCGGCGCGGATCCGCTTGCTGAAAATTATCAGCGCTGGAATATTTCCGATCAAGGCTTGACGATCACCTTTGACGCGTATCAGGTCGCGGCGTACGCGGCGGGTCCGCAGCTTGTAACGATCCCATTCTCTGAACTGCAAAGTATGATCAACCCGCAAGGCGCGCTGGCGGTATTTTCCCAATAAAAATTATAGGACACTTCATGACCCATCAACGCGACATTGTTCTGCTTTTCGCAACCCGCATCATCCGTTTGTTCTGTTACGGATTTCTCTCGGTGGTGCTCGCTCTTTATCTCGCTGAAACAGGCTTCGACGAAAAGATGATCGGTCTGCTCTTTACGCTGACGCTGGCCGGCGACGCGGGCATCACCTTATGGCTCACCACGCATGCGGACCAGTTCGGGCGCAGGAAAACTCTGTTGGTCGGCGCCCTGCTCATGGTCGGGGCGGGTGCCGTGTTTGTCATCACAAATAATATTATTCTGTTGATGGCGGCTGCCATCATCGGCGTCATCAGCCCAAGCGGAAATGAGATCGGGCCGTTCCTATCCGTGGAACAAGCGGGACTGTCTCAACTCATCCCCGACAAACAACGCACGAAATTCTTCGCATGGTACAACATGGTCGGCTCGTTCGCAACTGCAACAGGCGCGCTCGCGGGCGGATGGCTGGCAAAGATTTTGAATGGCAACGGCATGTCTCAACTGGAGTCATACCGCGTTGTGTTGATGGGATACGGGCTCGGCGGAATTTTACTTTTGATCTTGTTCATGGGCGTTTCATCCGCAATCGAAGTGACCGAAATAAAAACAGATGTCAAAAAGACTCTTGGCTTGCATCGCTCGCGCAAAGTTGTTTTCAAATTGAGCGCTCTCTTTGCACTGGATGCATTCGCCGGCGGATTGGTTGTGCAAAGCATGATCGCGTACTGGTTCCATGTGAAATTCGGTGTGGACTCTGGAACACTTGGCAGTATCTTCTTTGGCGCAAATGTGCTCGCAGGAATTTCGGCATTGCTAGCTGTGCCCCTCGCTACAAGGATCGGATTGATCAACACGATGGTCTTCACGCACATCCCATCGAATATTTTATTGATGCTCGTTCCGTTGATGCCAAATCTGCCTCTCGCCATAGGGATTTTGCTCCTGCGATTCAGCATCTCGCAAATGGATGTCCCCACACGTCAATCGTACACCATGGCTGTTGTTGCCCCCGACGAACGATCCGCCGCTTCGGGTGTGACCGCCATCGCGCGTTCTGTTGGTGCAGCCATCTCCCCCATGTTGACAGGCTTTTCTTTAGCATTCCATTCCTGTTCAATGCCCCGCTATTCCTCGCCGGCGGACTTAAGATCATTTATGACCTTTTATTATTCAGGGAATTTCGCTCTGTCAAACCACCGGAAGAAAAGTAGGGGCGAGGTGACCTCGCCCCTACTTTCTGTGCAACAGATTTAAGATCATCAAAGATGAGCCTTGAATCACCAACGCAGTCAACACCGCTGCTCCGAAAGAAACGGCCAAACTTGTCTTTTCGATCAATAGACTCAACACAATAAAAAATCCCGTGAACGCGAACATCCCATACAGCAGTCCGCGCAGAACATGCGCTGCTGCGGCTGGACCTTGATGCCGGTGAGCAAAGACCGCCAGAATAGTGACATATAAGGGAATGGTGGTCAGCAGGCCCGTCAAGCGTGAACCGATCAACGGCGCAATGCCGGTCAACAACAAAATAAAACTCGTTCCGATCAAGATACGGATTGGAATATCCCATTTCCCCGGTTTTGCTTCACCTTCTTTCGCCACCGTGTCATTGGGCATAAACAGCAAACCAAGCACGATCGCTGTAGCTACCATGAAAAAGACAGGCAGGAGTGGAAAAGTGAAGTTTTGCAAGATCGTAGTGCTCGTGGCAAAAACAAGCAAGCTGCCCGTGATGGCGATCTGCCAGCGGAATTTCACCGCCAGCCAGGAATAAGTTAAAGCATAAGCTACGAGCGAAAGCCCGCCGCTCAAGACTCCCAATGCCGCATTCGCCGCAAAAGCGGAGCTGTGACTAAGCGCCACAAAAAAGATGACCGGTCCGGATGTGAGCGGCATACCGACGATCCAGCCGCTGACAGCCGGTCCCCAGCGACGGCCCGCAAGACTGGCGGAGCCGATAATGATCGGGGCAAGAATTAATTTCAAAACAAAGATGTTCATGTATTTTCCAGAGTTTAGGGAGTTGGCCTGCTGATTATACGACGATGATTTCCGAAGTCTCATAATTGAACTGCCCACATGGGGATATAATGCCGACCATGAAAAAACTTTCCCGTTTCCTCAGTTTTGTCTCGGCATTCTTTGGCCTGCTGACCCTCATCCGCTCACCCAAAGGCCGTGCGGGCGGGGTCATGTGGCTGCCAAAATTATGGGCGGGCGCATGGGCGCCGTTCCTCGCCATCGCGGGAGGACTCGGCGCATTGATCGGGCTCATACGCGGTGACCGCGAAGCGGCCGTCAGCGGGCTGTTCGGCGCATTTGCCGGCATCAGGCACACAGTCCGAGTAACGAAGCGGCATGATGCCTTCGAGGTTGCGTTCGGAAAGGATTGGGAGCAGCGGATCGACCCCGATCTGTGGAAGCGTTTATCGCGTCCCTATCAACTGATCCAGCCGTCCAAACCATTCGGACTCTATCAAAGGGATATCAACATTGGCAGCGCGGCGCCTCTTTACTGCGACCTGTGGCTGCCACCGTCCGAAGTCAAGCGCACCCGCCTTGGCATTATCTACCTGCACGGCGGCCTATGGCAGGCCGCAGACAAGGATTTTCTCTCACGCCCGTTGTTTTCGCGATTGGTGAATCAAGGCCACGTGGTCATGGATCTGGCCTACTCACTCGCTCCTGAAGCGGACATGAAAAAAATGCTGGATGATGTCAAGCGTTCCATCATCTGGATCAAAGAAAATGCCGCACGTCTTGATATTGACCCCGAACGAATTGTATTGATGGGCGGCGCGGGCGGCGGGCAGCTTGCATTGCTTGCGGCATACACGTCGAATATTCCGTCCTTCCAACCAAAGCGGGTGGATGCTGACACATCTGTCCGCGGAGTGGTCTCGATCGCAGGCATCACAGACATGGCCGCATATTTTCATGAATACGGCGAAGCGAATCCAGGTCAGCCAGAATCGAGCTCAACGATCACAGAAGACCTGCTGCCGTATGTCCACGACAAGACCTGGCTGGATAAATTTTTGACCCGCTCGCGCGCTTTCCCCGCTTACCGCTATTCAAACATGCCCGGCGGCGCATTGCTGCTGGTAAATTTGATCGGCGGGACATTGAACGAAGCTCCAAAAAAGTATCATCTGTATTCCCCGCTCACATACGTAGACTCGTGCTGCCCGCCAACTCTGCAGATCTTCGGCGACAATGATTTTGTGATCGACGCGTCACAGGGCAGGAAGTTACATCATGCCCTGCAAACAGTGAACGTCCCTTCGGTGTATATTGAACTTCCAGATACGGTCCATGCCTTCGACCAGTACATCGGCGTATCGCGCCGCATCGCGCCCGCCGCGCAAGCCGCTACAAACGATATTGAACAATTTCTGGCTATGATGGTTTGATGAACGAGTCACGTGGTCAGCCAATAGACAGTCAATAAGATCGAGAAATCGGCAGCCATATGACCCAGCACCGGCGCCAGCAGACCTTTATCCTCCCGCGCGATCTGACGCCACAGCCAGCCCGCGGATGTGAGAACTGCAAACGCGAACAGAATGGAGAATGGATGGACCCTGCCCCACAAGATCAGCGTGTGGTAGCCGGCAAAAATCACATCCATGAAATACAACTGTTTGGAATCACTGCCAAGGATGCCGCGCCAGAAATATTCTTCGACGAATGGATTTACAAGCACAAAATAAGTCATGAACATCGGCCATGAGGATGGGTTCAAGCCGAGATTTTTTAACTGAAATGGCAGGTCACTGGCAATACCAAATAGATCCCAAAGAAAATACAAGCCAATTCCGCTGGTACTGCAAATCAGCACACTGACCAATATCCATTTTGGAAATTTGCTTTTGAAAAGAATGTTGACTGGAAGATTGGGGCGCAAAAACAAAAGTGTCAACAGAATCGCAATATGGAATCCGACCAGAGTCATCCATGCGCTTTTGAACAAAAACAATCCCGCCCACACGGCGAGATAAGGCGGAATGGGAGCGAGCCATTTTTTGTTCATAAGACTGCAACACAGTTTTAACTGATCTCAGTGATGATCGTCCGTTTTGCGCCAGCGGAGATTAATGCATTCGCAACAGCCTCCGCCTTATCCTGCTCCACCAAAGCGATCATATTGCCGCCCCGTCCGCCGCCGCTGAGTTTGGCGCCAAGCGCGCCAGCCTTGCGGGCGGCATCCACTAATTTATCCAATTCGGGAGAGGAAACTGTCATCCGTTGTAATAACGCATGATTTTGGTCCATGAGTTCGCCAAGTAATTCAGGCTTTCCGTGTTCAATGGAACGACGCGCGATCAATGCGATCTGAGCGATCTCATCGAAATAATTCTCAAAAACTGCCGTGTCTCTCAACCATGAGCGGCGCACATCCCCAACGGATTCTTTTGTCAGCGCTGAGACGCCTGTATCACCAATCACAACGGTAAAAGGCTTGCCCACTTTAAACGTTTCCACTGGCTGACCTTTTATGAAATAGACGGGCTTGTTATACGTAATAACGGTATTGTCGATCCCTGATGGCGTGCCGTGATGAAGTTTCTCGATTTCAAATACTAAAGAATTGACCTCATCATCCGTGAAGGAACGTGACAGATAAGATAAAAGCGCGCGGGTCAACGCCACGGAAACTGCCGCGCCGGAGCCGAGTCCCGATGCGACAGGAATGCTGGATGAAATATTTATTTCGAGATCAGGCGGCCGGGAAATCTCAAAGCGTTGAAACAGTCTGAGAATAACCGAACAAATCGGATATTCAACGGGGAGCGAATCCAGCTCGGCGTACAGGTCAATGCCGGGGGCGTTGATGAATATCCCTGCGCGAGGTGAACCCAAAACTTCAACATCCGCATGAACCTGCGTGACGGGAACGGCGAGCGCAGGGCGGTTATACACCACCGCATGTTCACCAAAGAGGATGATCTTGCCGGGCGCAGACGCGAATGTGTTCACAGGAGATAAAAGATTGCGATTACAGTGGCTCCCCAAAGGAACATCGCGATCTGGAATGGTCGGTCTGATAATAATATTTCTTCCGGCGCGCCGCCCGCATGCTTCACTTCGATCAAATAGAGATAACGAAAGATGGTGTAAACCACGAATGGAATGGTCAACATCATGCTGTGATTCTGCGGCAGATTGGGAGCGGAAAATGTGTAAAGTGAATAGGCAACGATGGTCGTGCCTGAAACGATCATGATGTATTGGTCAAGAAGCGGAAGTGTATAGCCGTCCAATACTTTGCGGTGCGAGCCCGCACCCTGCGCGAGCAGCGCAAGTTCGGCGCGGCGTTTGCCAAAGCCAAGAAAAAGCGAAAGCAGGGTCATGACCACATACAGCCAGGGCGAAAATCGTTCCACTTGAATGAGGGTCACGCCCGCGCCAACGCGCAAAACAAAGCCCGCTGAAATGACAAGCACGTCAATGATGGGAATATGCTTCAGCCACTTTGAATAAGCCATGTTGATTAGGAAATAGAGCCCGATCACATAGGCAAAAGACGGCGCAAGCAAATAACCAGTTCCGAGCGTGAATACAGCCAGAAAAAAACCCGCGGCCCACGCGGCAGGGACCGGCAGTTTTCCAGACGGGATGGGACGTTTCTTTTTTTCGGGATGCTGGCGGTCTGCTTCAATATCGGCAAGATCATTGAAAATATAAACGCTAGATGAGATGAGGCAAAACAACGCGAAACCTGCAAGCGTTCGCAGGAACGAATCAACAATGAATAATTGCTTGTCAAATACGATCGCGGCAAAAATAAAAATGTTCTTGGTCGCCCATTGACGCGGACGCATGGTTTTCAGCAAGGCACTTATCATGCATCTATTTTACCTGATACAATATTTTCATGCCCAAAACCCGGTTGGATGTTTTATTGATGGAACGCGGATTGGCTGAATCGCGTGCGAAAGCACAAGCCCTGATCATGGCTGGACAGGTGCGGGTGAACGATCAGGTCGCGCTCAAGCCTGCCACTGCAATTGATCCAAAATCCACGCTGACAGTTGACCACGGTCCGCGCTTTGTCTCACGCGGCGGCGAAAAACTGGATGCGGCGCTGGAAGCCTTTGGGATCGAAGTAAAAGATTTGGTGTGTGCCGATGTCGGCGCATCAACGGGCGGATTCACGGACTGTATGTTACAGCGCGGCGCGGCGAAAGTTTACGCGATCGATGTAGGCAAGGGGATTCTGCACTGGAAGCTGCGAAACTATGCGCGGGTGGTTGTCATGGAAGAAACCAATGCGCGCCATGTTGAAAGCCTGCCTGAGAAAGTTTCCTTTGTAACAGTGGATGCTTCCTTTATCTCATTAAAAATATTATTACCTGTCACAAAGAACTGGTTGGCTGAAAATGCCCAACTGCTTTGTTTGATCAAGCCGCAATTTGAAGCGGGAAAAAAAGATGTGTCCCGCGGCGATGGCGTGATCCGCGATCCCGAGATCCATAGGCAGGTCTTATTGGACGTGCTTGGATATGCAAAACAGGAAGGCTTCAGTTTACTGGGGCTGATCAAGTCACCATTATTAGGTCCCAAAGGAAATACAGAATTTTTAGTCTGGCTTGACGTTCATTCAACAGGAAAGTCTGTAGAGGAATTGGTGAATCAAGTCCTCCCTGAGGTTGAGGACCTGGCAGGAGAATAGCAAATGAACTGTCCAAAATGCGCCACGGATCTGGTAAAGAAATACTATAAAGGTATGATCGAGGTGGACTCCTGCCCCAGCTGCCGGGGCATGTGGCTTGATACGCCTGAATTGGATCGTCTTGAAGATGTCGCCTTTGACGATGACGCGCACAAGGGGTCATTGGTGCATTTTCAATCCAAAACAAATTATCCCTGCCCGCACTGCGGAGACAGTCTGGATGAGTTCCAATATCGATTATATGACCTCAAGCTGGATTATTGCTCCATCAACGATCACGGCTTCTGGCTGGACGCTGAAGAAGATGAACGCGTATTGACTCTCATGCGCCACCGCGCGGGGGAGATTCAACGCAAACTGGATGTCGAATCTGCCTGGAAACAAACGCTAAAAGAAATGCACTCATTCCTAAGAAAAAAATAGTCACGCTTGAAGCGTGACTATTCATAATATTCAGGCTGGTAAGGCGAGGAATGTTTTTGCGATTCTCCCAAAATATCGTCAATGCTCATATCCTTGTGGCGTTTGTCAGCCGGGTGATAATGGACATGCACCCGTTTTATATTCGGGACCGAACTGAGCAGTTTCTCTTCCACATTACTGGCAATGATATTTCCCCTGCGAACGCTGATTCCACCGTCAATGCCGATCGTCAAATTGACCACGATATGAGGTCCAAAACGATGCGCCTGCAATTCCTCCAATTGCTTTACCCCGGGCACGGTCTTCAGCAGGGCCGCGATCCGTTCCGCCAGGTCGCGGTTGGGGACAACTCCCATTAGATCCGTGGATGATTCCCTCAGCACAAAGATGCCTGTTCGCATGATCAGGAACGCAACGAATGCCCCCGCCAGCGGATCCACCCACGGCAGTCCGCGCTGACCGAGGAAGATGCCAATCGACGCGGCAGACGCAGAAAACAGGTCATTGCGATGATCGTACGCGAGCGCGTTCACGACCGGGTTATTTGTGTCCCGCCCAAGTTTACGAATATACCAGGTTAGAAAGACCTTTATGACGACAGTCCCAAGAGCCACCCACAGCGCGAATGGATGCGCGCCCTGGGAACTGACCAATCCATCTGCCAGATCCCAAACCTTGTCCACCGAGTCCCAAAAGACCGCGACCGCTGTCGCAACAATGAATGAACCGATCACCACGGAGGCGATGCTCTCCATCTGACGGTGTCCGTATGGATGCTCATGATCAGCGGGCTTGTTGGCAAGCCGCACGAAGATACTGGCGGCAATATAATATGCCACATCAGAAGTTGAGTTGATGCCTTCCGCCAATAATGCCGGGCTATGCCCCAAAATGCCGAAGATCGTCTTGATAAAGGCAAGAAAAACATTAATGCCTAGTCCAAGATTGATAGCTAGCAAACTTTTACGGTCACGCTCATTGATCATGGGTTGATTGTAATTGGTCTTTATCGCGAGCCATACCTGACAAATATCATCTTTTGACAAAGAAAGTTCCCGTCCATGGACGGGAACTTTCTAATTCTATGCCTTGCTTCTTCGCAGGAAGAATTTGGTGATCTCCTCCGCCACAGCGGGCATCAGCGCAAGCCCAAGCACCACGCTCCATTCACGGCCAGTCAGGAAATGTGTGTTGAAGATCGGCTGCAGGAACGGAACCGCGCATACGATCAACAGCAGTGCGATGGAAAGTCCCACCGCGTATTGCATATATCTATTTGAGAAGAACCCGATCTGAAATACAGATGCGCGTTCCGAGCGGACCGTGTAGGCACGGAACAGTTCAGCGAGGGATAAAGTGACGAATGCCATCGTCTCGGCAGTTTGGACATCAATTCCGCGCCAATCATGCGCGAGGATGAAGGACAGCGCGTTCGTTCCTGACGGGATGATTGCTCCCGCTTCGAGATGCCAGATCAACCCCATCACGAAAGCGCCCAACACAGCTCCGGTTTGCACAATGGTCTGAATCACAATGCCAACACCCATCGAACGATTAACGATCGGTTCATTTTTTGCGCGCGGTTTGCGATCCATGATATCGGGATCGCCTTTTTCCATCGCAAGCGCCAGCGCGGGCGCGCCATCTGTAATGAGATTAAGCCACAAGAGTTGAATGGCGGTGAGCGGTGCAGGCAAGCCTGCCAGCGTGGCAAGGAAGATGATCATGATCTCTGCCACATTTGATGAAAGCAGGAAGAACACGAATTTTCGGATATTGCTATAGATGATACGTCCCTGCTGGACCGCCGAAACGATGCTGGCATAATTATCATCCGTCAGAACCATATCCGCTGTTCCCTTGGCGACATCTGTGCCTGTAATGCCCATTGCCACACCAATGTCGGCGCGCTTGATGGCGGGGGCATCATTCACGCCGTCGCCGGTCATCGCGACGATCTCGTCATTGGCTTGCAGAGCATCCACGATCCGCATTTTATGTTCAGGCGAAACACGCGCAAAGACATCTGTGTCTTCAATAATATTCTTTAATTCTTCATCGTCCATATCATCCAGAGCCGCGCCTGTGAGCACCTTCTTGCCGGGTCTCAAGAGACCGATCGCTTCGGCAATGGCCTTGGCTGTATTGGGGAAGTCACCCGTGATCATCACCGTGCGGATGCCCGCGTGGCGCGCACGCTCAAGAGCGGGTTTCACTTCCGTACGCGGCGGGTCGATCATGCCGACCAGACCCACGAAGACGAGATTCTTTTCCAGTTCTTCTGCTTTTATTTTTTCAGGATCATCAGGAACATCTCTTTCCAGACGATAGGCGAGACCCAGCACGCGCAGTGCATCCCTGGTCATCGCATCGTTCGCGGCCAGAATACGCTCCCTGGCCTCTTTGGTCATTGGCTGCGGCTTATCGTCCATGCCTTGATACTGCGTACACAGCTCAAGCACGATATCAGGCGCGCCTTTGACCGCGATCACATCCCAATTTTTATGTTTCTCATCATAGAACGGAGATGGGTCGTGCGGTTTTGGGTCTCGCACATCGTGAATGGTGATCATGCGCTTGCGTTCCGAGTCGAACGGTACTTCATTTTCGCGCGGATACGCCTCATCGATGTCGAGATGAATTGCCCCAGCCTTGGCGGCAGCCACCAGCAGCGAACCCTCTGTCGGGTCGCCCACGATACGATAGGTCTGTACCGCATCGTTCTCACCTGTTTTTTCAATGGTGGCATCGTTGTTCAACAGACCAAGCCAGAGCGTGGAAAGGATCGCGGGATATTTTTTCACATCCACTTTCGCGCCATCCACCTGGAATTCACCCTGGGGTGCGTATCCTGTTCCAGTCACATGCACAAATTGGTCGTCCGCCCAGATGCGGGTCACGGTCATTTCATTTTGAGTCAACGTGCCGGTTTTATCCGAACAAATGACGGTGGCAGAACCAAGCGTCTCGACCGAGGACAGTTTGCGGATGAGCGCGTGGCGCTGGATCATCTCGCGCATCCCAAGCGCCAGCGAGATCGTCACAACCGCGGGCAGACCTTCGGGCACGGCCGCGATCGCGAGGCTGATGGCGATGATGAATACTTCGGTGATCTGTTCGGCGAATTCGCCAAAATATGCGAGCGGACTTGTGAACAACTGACTGATATTTGTCTGGTTGATCAGCGCAACGATAAAGACAACCGCAACCAGGATCAACGAACCAATGCTGAGCGACCTGCCAAGCTGGTCAAGTCTTCTTTGTAAAGGCGTTTCTTCCGTTTCAACACTTTGCAGCATGGTGGCGATCAAGCCGAGCTGGGTACGCATCCCGGTACTGGTCACGACCCCGCGCCCGCGTCCATAATTGACGAGTGTCCCCAGAAAAGCTGTATTTTTTCTATCCCCCAGCGGAACATTCTTCTCAAGCACGGTTGCCGCGTTCTTTTGCACAGGCAGCGACTCGCCAGTGAGGGATGCTTCCTCCACCCGTAAATTAACTGCTTCAAGCAAACGCAGGTCCGCGGGAATAAAATTCCCAGCTTCCAGAAAAACGATATCGCCTGGCACCAGATTATAAGAAGGCACAGAACGGCGTACACCATCACGCAATACCTGCGCATCGGGTGCGGCCAGTTTTTTCAACGCCGCCAAAGCCTGTTCTGCCCGCTGCTCCTGTACAATGCCCAGCACGGAATTCAGAACAACGATCGCCATAATTGCAGCTGCTTCGACATAGTCGCCCAGCAGGGCGGAGATCACAGAAGCCACGATCAGCAGGATCACGACAAAGTTATTTAACTGCGCCCACAGCAAGGCAAGAAAGCCCGGGCGCGGCGCTTCTCTCAGCTGGTTTTGCCCATAATATTGCAGGCGTTTTTCAACTTCCGCTGAAGATAGTCCAGCATCCTGAACTTCAAGATGCTTTAAGACATCCTCTGCTTTTAGCGCATGCCATTCCTGATCTTTTATTTCTTCATGTGACATTCAAAATCTCCTGGATGAAGTTCCGCAGCCCAAACTCCAAAAAATATCGTTTCTCTGAAAATTAAAACGAGGCCACCACAGCCTCTGTGATGGTCTCGTCAACGCTTTCAAACGCACAAGCTGCCGATGGCGCGCGGAGCCTACCAATGGAATGACGACAACTCATTCCGCGGGGTGACAGGCGGCTACTCCCCAAACGTCACGTAGTGTATCCACATGCAAATGGATTGTCAAGCAGTGTGTCAAAATTGCGGATGGGGTAATGATTTGACAACTGGGGAAGTGTTATCAGGGTCCCGCGCTGAAACTGTTTTTGGAGATCATGGGAATAAAAAAAGTTCGGGACTGTGGTGTTCCGAACTTTTTATCCTTTTTCGTTTATCCGTAAAATTACTTCCGCTTGCCTTTCAACTCATCGCGCACGAGCAGGCTCAAGACCACGCTCACGAGACTGATCACGATACTGCCGAGCAGGGCGGGCCAGAAACCGTCCACGGTCAGTCCGAGGTTGAACGCCTGCCCGATCGAGCTGGTCAACATCAGCACGATCGTATTGATGACGACGGTGAACAGTCCAAGCGTGAGGATGATCAATGGGAATGTCAGCAGCTTAAGAATAGGCCGCACCAGCGCGTTCAACAAACCGATGATAAGCGCGAGCCATAACAAGCCTGTCCACTGTCCCTGAAAGTCAATGCCAGCCACGAATTGAACCGCAACATACAATGCGATCGCATTGATTGCCCAACGAAGAAAAAATTTAGTCATTGAAACTCCTTTTGATATATATGTCTTTGCGAGGAAGGCGCTTGCTCTTTCTGACCAGGCAATCTCATCATGTTTTGGAGATTGCTCACCGCATGATTTGCCAGGCAAATCAGGTACGCCGCTTTCGCAAATACGGAATATATTAAATACGCAGGCAGCCTCACAAAGTTGCCTGCATCCAGATCAGGGTACGCAATGATTTGAATCCAGCGGAAAAAATGGCATGGTCAAATTCACCGGATGGGAATTCCAACGCGATGGTTGGGTATAGTTGATGGAGATCGCGGCGTGCTTTAAGCAGCAGGGAAGTTAACGCATCTGGGTCCGACCCTTCGCCGGTTGCGGCGAAAAGGGATTCTCCGCGCCCATTGGGAATCCACGCCAGCGCGGCCTCCATGCGGTCATCCTTGACAGCCGTCCACTGGCGGATGCTCATGTCTATGAAAAGCAGGTACAGCCAGTTGGCGACGCCAGGCCGAAGGTAGTGAAAATTCCAGTTGCGGTGCCAGCTTAAAGGGTCGGGATAGAGACGTGTAAGCCAGTTGAGTTGTGTCTGCCAATCGCCCGGGTTTTTGCTGGTTACCGTGATATTCGGGTGCAGGAGCGTTGCGTTGAGGTCGGTATTCGCCTGCCAAGAAGTGCGCCGGGCGCGCTCCACAAACCCAAGCTTGGTATACAGTTCGATCGCCGCAGGGTTATCGTCGCGGACATGCAGCCAGATGTTCCCTACTTTCTTATCGTGCGCGTGTTTGATGGCGCGTTCGGTAAGGGCGCGCGCAATTCCATGACGGCGATAGTCCGGGTGGACCGCGACATTGGCGATCAGATAAACACGTTGATCTTTATTTCGAAATGGGACCAGGCTGGCGTTGCCGACGATCCTTCCGTTCTCCTCCCAGATATAACCCGTCAGCGGCAGGGATGTGGACTCGGCGGCACGGTTCGCCCATTGCAGGAAGGAATTATCCTTGCCGGCACGGCGCATATCCTGCACATAACGCCTGCCGTCACTGTCCATAGTGCTGGAGAAACACACCTCGATCAGGTCTGCAACCGCAGGCAGGTCCCTTAGTATGCTGAGCGGGCGCAGGTTGGCATGCTGCTCTGCGCGCGCAGGGATGGTGAAAGATGCCATATGGATATTATAGCTGTTTATTCATACACATTTCTTATGCCGTATATATCTTTTGCCAACTTTCCTTTTGTTATAATGCCCTATTGACTGACCGTAGACTTTAGACTACAGACCCGCGTAACTGTCCGTTGTTCATTGTCTTTTTTCCTGTCAGCCAACGGAGGTTACCCCTTATGATGCGATTTGATAGATTTACCGAAAGAGCGCAGGAGGCCGCGCAGCGTGCCGCCGAGATCATCCAGCGCTACGGACACAACCAGATAGACACCGAACACATCCTGCTGGCTCTTATTGAACAGCCCGGCGGTGTGATTCCCCAAATCCTTGAGAAATTAAACGTCAGCGCCGAAGCCCTGACCGAACGGCTGGACGCCACTCTGCGGGCCAGCCCGAAGGCGAACATCTTCGGCGGCGGCGCGGGACAGATCTTCATCACGCCGCGCGTCAAGCGGATCATTGATCTTGCCAACGAAGAAGCCAACCGCCTGAAGGATGAATACATTTCCACCGAGCATATCTTCCTCGCCATCCTGACCGAGCGCAACACCCCCGCCGCCCGCATCCTGGAAAGCGCCGGGCTGACCCGCGACCGCGTCTACGATTCAATTCAAGATTTGCGCGGTGGACAGCGTGTGACCGATCCGCAGGCCGAGACGAAATACCGTACCCTCGAAAAATATTCGCGCGACCTGACCCAATTGGCGCGCGAAGGCAAACTTGACCCGGTCATTGGCCGCGACAAGGAAATTTTGCGCCTGATCCAGATCCTTTCCCGCCGCACCAAGAACAACCCGGTTCTGATCGGCGAAGCAGGTGTCGGCAAGACCGCCATTGCGGAAGGGTTGGCGCAGAAGATCGCCAGCAACGATGTGCCCGAGATCCTATCGGGCAAGAAAGTCGTCGCGCTTGATCTCGGCGCGATGATCGCCGGGTCGCGCTTCCGCGGTGAATTTGAAGAACGCCTCAAAGCCGTGATGGATGAAGTCCAGCGCTCGAAGGGCGATGTGATCCTGATGATCGACGAACTGCACACGGTCGTCGGCGCGGGAGCGGCGCAAGGTGCGATGGATGCGTCCAACATGCTTAAGCCGGCGCTCGCGCGCGGCGAACTGCAATGTATTGGCGCGACCACACTGGATGAGTTCCACAAACATATTGAAAAAGATGCGGCGCTTGAAAGACGTTTCGCTCCCATCCATGTGGATGAGCCGAGCGTGGACGATACGATCAAGATGCTGCACGGCTTGCGCGACCGCTATGAAGCCCATCACAAAGTCCATTTTTCGGACGAAGCCCTCACCGCCGCAGCCCGCCTGGCTGACCGCTACGTGACCGATCGTCACCTGCCCGACAAAGCCATTGACCTGATCGACGAAGCCGCGGCCAAAGTCCGCGTGGCGTTGTATTCCATGCCTCCCGATCTAAAATCCATGAAGACCGATGTGGACCGCCTGCGCGCGGAAGAAGAGCAGGCCGGCTTGGAACGCGATTACGAACGTGCCGCGCAAAAGAAGGCCGAACGGCTGCGTCTTGAAACTGAGTACGCAGAAAAACGTGATAAATGGGAAACCGAACATCAACTCGATGAAGTGGTCGATGTGGATGATATCGCTTCGGTCGTGCATCAATGGACGGGCATCCCTGTCAACCAGATGCTTGAGACTGAGTCTGTAAAACTCCTGCACATGGAAGCGCGTTTGCACGAGCGCATCATCGGTCAGGAGGAAGCCATCCACGCGGTCTCGGACGCAATTCGCCGCGCGCGTTCTGGTTTGAAAGATCCTGCCCGGCCGATCGGCTCCTTTATTTTTATCGGCCCGTCCGGGGTCGGCAAGACCGAGCTGGCAAAAGCCCTGGCATGGTTCATGTTCGATGATGAGGAAGCGCTTGTCCGCATTGATATGTCCGAATATCGCGAACAGCACACGGTCAGCCGCCTGTTTGGCGCGCCTCCGGGATATGTCGGTTACGAAGAAGGCGGTCAGCTCACGGAGGCGGTCCGCCGTCGCCCGTACCGCGTGGTGCTATTCGATGAAATTGAAAAGGCGCATCCCGAAGTGTGGAATGCCCTGCTACAAATTTTGGATGACGGCCGCTTGACGGATGGACAGGGCAAGGTGGTGGACTTCCGCAATACGGTTCTGATCATGACCTCGAACCTGGGTACTGAATATGTGACAAAAGGCGGCACCCTCGGATTCCTCACCCAAAAAGCAGATGATGATGAGCGTGCCATGCACGACAAGATCGAGAAAGCGCTCAAAGCCGCCTTCCGACCGGAGTTCATCAACCGCGTGGATGAGACCATTATGTTCTCGCCGCTGACCGTTGAGCAGATGGAAGAGATCGTTGTTCTACAGATGAAGGAAGTGCAAGACCGCTTGAACGAACACGATATCACAGTACAACTCAGCGACGCCGCCCGCATCTGGCTGGCGAAGGAAGGCTTTGATCCCGCCTTCGGCGCGCGTCCGCTGCGCCGTGCGATCCAAAAATATGTCGAAAGCCCGCTCTCTGTGGAATTGCTCGGCGGTAAATACAAGGATGGCGTGGTTGTGCAGGTGGATGTGGACGCCGAGGCGAACAAGATCATATTCCACACCACTGCGGCCGCCAGGAAGTCAAAATCAAAGCAACAAAAAATTGAAGCGTAGCAACGCAAGGCTTATTAAAGCCTGCTGTTCAAAGTTAATATAAAAATCTCCGAGTTCTTTTAGAACTCGGAGATTTTGTTTTATGGGCGCTTATCCAATTTTATGGGCACATCCACTTTTTCGCTGCCGCGCAGTACGGTCAATGTGACCGTGTCGCCAGGCCCTTTGTTCGTGATGAGATATGCCAGCAGTTCATCAAACGTGCGGATGTCCCGCCCGTCGATGGCGACGATCAGGTCACCGCCGCCAAACAATCCCGTAATGGCGGTGGAGGTGGTCCCGGCTTTTATTCCGGCTTGTTCTGCGGGACCGCCCGCAACAACATCAGTGACATAGGCTCCGGTAAACGAGCTGAGTCCCAACTCCTTGACAACTTCCAGGCTTAATGAATCCATGGATGAGATGCCCAAAAATGGATAATCATATTTGCCGGTTTCGATCAAAACAGGAGCGACGCGTTTGACCATATTGACCGAAATGGCAAAACCAATTCCAGAATTGACCGGTTCGCCTGCGCTGGTCGAGCTTACCGTGCGAATGGCGCGATTAATGCCGACCACCTCACCATTGGTATTAAAGAGCGGACCGCCGGAATTGCCGGGGTTAATGGCGGCATCTGTTTGGATGATATCGCCGGCAGTGAATGGCCGCCCATCCGGAGTTTCATGGATGGCGTCCAACGTGCGCCCAAGCGCGGAGATGATGCCGACGGTCATGGTGCCGTCCAGACCAAACGGGTTGCCAATGGCCACCACGGTCTGACCAACTTTCAGCGCGTCTGAATCGCCGAGCGGGAGCGGATGAAGCTCTTCAGCCGGAGCGTCCACTTTGATAATGGCGAGGTCTGAATCAGTATCTGTCCCAACGAGCGTCCCATACGACATGAAGCCGGACATAAACCTGACTTCGATGGTTGTCGCGCCTTCGACCACATGGAAATTGGTAATGACATGTCCCTGCCCGTCGTACACAAAACCAGATCCCTGTCCCTGGTCTGTAATGATGGCAACGGTGCCCGGGCTGACGTTTTCATACAGCGCCACCAAACCACCCGACTGGGAGGCGGGGTTTTCAGCATTTGAAATGATCGGGGCAATGGCCTGAACCGATTCAGCCACAGACGCGGGCTGTTGATTGGATAACGGTAAAGACTGACAAGCCAGCATGGCCGCGATCAAAACAGTAAAAGCCAGAATGCTTCGCTTTGTTTTCATAAAAATCTCCTCTACACTAAAACTTGATTCGTGCCGCTTCTTCAAGCAATTCTCTCTGCTTGGACGACAATTGCCTGGGAATTTGTACTTTCAACTTCACAAAAAGATCGCCCTTTGTTTTCGGGTCCTTCACGTGCGGCATGCCGCGCCCCGCAAGACGAAAGACCTGGTCTACCTGTGTGCCGGCCGGAATGTTCAACTTGACCTTGCCGGTGGGCGTTTCGACATCGGTCTCGCCGCCGAGGATCAACGTGAACACGCTTAATGTGGATGTCGTGGTCAGGGACTGCCCATCGCGTTCGAAATTATCGTCTTCAGCGACATTTACGATCAGATAAAGATCGAGTCCATCGGGACCCGCGCCTGCCACTCTTACTTTTGAACCGGTCTTCACCCCGGCAGGGATGCGCACCTGCAGTTTGCGTCCATTGCTTTGCAGATGGCGTAATGTACCGCCATACGCCTCTTGAAAACTGATCTGAATTTCCTGCTGGTAGCCTTGCTGTTGCTGCTGTTGTCCAGCCTGACCACGCGCAGAGTTTCGCATCGCCTCACCGAAGATGGTGCGGAAAAAATCTGAAAAGCCGCCTGCCCCCCCCAGTGGATCATCGCCGCCTGCATAATTTCTTTGTTGACCATTCTGCTGAAACCAGTCATCCCAGCGGAAGTCTGCGGGCCGCCCGCCGCTCGATCGAAAATCAGTGTAGGCGCTCCCCAACTGGTCATAACGAGCGCGCTTTTGATCATCGCTCAAGACCTGGTAGGCCTCGTTGATCTCCTTGAACTTATCCTCGGCCTTTTTGTCGCCGGGGTTTTTATCCGGATGAAATTTCATGGCCAGCTTGCGATATGCCGTGCGGATATCATCCGCGCTGGATTTGCGGTCCACACCGAGTATTTTGTAATAATCCTTATAGTCCATAATACTATTGTTATCACCGCGCAATGGCTGAGTCAAGCGCCCAACAGGCACACTAACACAACTCTAACCTGTGAAAATTTGTGATACAGTTGCAGAAAATATTCTACAAAGGGAAGATAAATAGAGAATGAAATCAATATGTGTTTATTGTGGGTCTTCTGACCTGGTTCACGCCGATTACAGGACTGCCGCCCATACAATGGGCAGGATGCTCGCTCAAAGAGGGATTCGTCTCATCTATGGCGGCGGTAAAACAGGGTTAATGGGCGAAGTGGCGAATGGGGCGTTATCCGCCGGAGGCGATGTAATTGGGGTCATCATCCCGTCCATGAACACCACCGCCCTCGCGCATAGCGGTCTGACACAGATGGATGTCGCCCCTGACATGCATGGACGCAAGGCGCGCATGCACGAACTCGCGGATGGATACATTGCCCTGCCCGGCGGTTTCGGCACCTGGGATGAACTCTTCGAAACCATCACCTGGGCGCAGACCGGGGCGCATGAAAAACCTGTCGGAATGTTAAATGTAAAAAATTATTATGTTCCCCTGCTCGCCGCCATGGATCATGCCGTGATGGAAGGCTTTATTTTTCCCGAGCATCGCAAAGCCGTGTTCTGCGAATCAGACCCTGTAAAATTAATGGATGCCATGGAAAAATATGTGCATCCGCATGCCGCCGTCAAAAGATGGTTGAAGGAAGACTGAACAAACCTCCCGCAGACTTGTTTTCTGCGGGAGTATTGCTTTACGCCTGTACCGTCTTTTCAATGGTCTTGCGGTGTTCTTCAAAATGTTCAATGGTATCTCCCAGCACCCAAAGGACCAATGGCCGTTTTTCAGGGTCGTCAGGATGACGGGGTGCCATCAAGTTTTCAAATGTCATCGAATCCAATTTATTTGTCAGTTGTCGATAGACCTGCATCATTTCATCCAAAACATCCTGCCGTGAACGTTCGCGGTTTCTCTCAAACAAAAGCGGATTGATAATATTAAAATCCCAGTCTTTGACGGCTGCGGGGGAAACACCCAGGACCTCATGACTCGGACGATGATCCATGTGATACCCCATCAACACCTTCATCCATTCCGTCAGATGAGCCAGGTTATCCCTGGGCGACCAGCCGCCTTCATCTGGAGATGTCATTTGCCGGTCGGTAAGTTTTTCTGCGACAGCCCTTAACAGTATCCACTCTCTTTCGATCGCGGACATTAATTCCTGTTTATCTTTGGGGATCCATTGTTCGGTCATTGGACAACTCCTATAATGTGATCAACTGATGCTCTTCAAGTTTTTCTTTTTCCTGTCCTTTACGCAGGATCCATGCCTCGCCGCGGACAAGCGTTGTTTTCTTTCCGATAACTTTTACATACGCGCCGTCAGACATCATGACCACAGGGTTGTCATGGAAGAAATGATAATCCGCCAGCCACTCATCTTTTACAGATTGACCATACGCATCCAGCGGATAATGAGGCGAGAAATTAAAAGGCGTCACATTCAACCCTTCAAAAGTTGATGTTGCGACCGTGTTCATATCTTTGGATGTGAGAATGTTCGGTCCGCATAAAATCGCGCCGGCGCTGAATGCGACCACAGGCAGTCCTGCCTGAACTTTCTTGCGCAGAAAAAGCATTAATCGGCTGACGTGCAGGCGGTGATTGAGCAGGAATGTGTTTCCACCTGGGATATACACCAATGAAGCGCGGCGGATAATGTCTTCCATCTGCGTCAACGACATGGTCTCAGCATTGATCGTTTCGAGGCGCGCCAAACTCTTAAAGGAATTTTCTGTATCCACCTGCCATCTCTCAGCGTAAAGAGATGCGAGCGGCAGATACGCCACCGTAGCGTCATCCTTATCTTTTAGATAAGGCCGGCTGGCTTCGATGATATAGCGAATATCATCTTTGCCGGGCGAGGAGAACAGATGCAGGTTGGGCATTCTTTAGACCGTAAGAATGATCGGCTCGTTCTTTGTGACGATGACCGTGTGTTCGAATTGAGCGGCGATCGTGCGGTCGATCGTCCGCAGCGACCAGCCATCCCGTTCTTCGAAAACGTGTCCTTTGCCGGTGGTGAGGAAAGGCTCAATGGCCAGTACCAGACCTTCTTCAAGAATGCGGCGGTCTTTGGGCTTGTTATAGTTGAACACTTCAGCGGGAGCTTCGTGTAATTTATGCCCGATGCCGTGACCGGTCAGATCAAAAATGACGCCGTATCCGTTGCGTTGGGCTTCCTGTTGAATGGTTTGACCGATCAAATTGAGCGGATTCCCCGCCACAGCAACCTGCAGCGCCTTCTCAAGCGCGGACCTGGCAGCCGCGAGCAGTTTTTCATATTCAGGCACCTGCCTGGCAATGACCATCGAAGCGCCGGTGTCTCCGTAATAGCCGTTCATCTCAGCCGAGACATCGATATTGACCAGGTCGCCTTCCTGCAAAACACGTTCATTGGGAATGCCGTGCGCGATGACCGGCGACACGCTGATGCAGGTCGCGCCGGGAAAATGATACATCGCCATCGGCGCGGATTGAGCGCCTGCTTTTTTCAGGAACTCCATGCCGATATTGTCCAACTCCAATGTGGTCATGCCGGGTCTGGCGCGTTCCATCATGGTCTGCAAGGTCATGGCACAGATATGACCAATGGCTTTCAGATGTTTGATATCTTCTTCTGATTGAACGATCATGATCCAGTTAATCCTGTCATAATGACTTTCTTCAACTCTGCCTGCACATCATCCCACTTCTGATCTGAGTTAACCACAACCCAGCGCCGTGGTTCCTGCCTGACCATTTCCAAATATCCCGCGCGGACTCTTTCGTAGAATTTCACTTCATGATCGTCCATGCGATTCCATTCGGACTCGTTTTGTTTCTTTCGTTTCAGTCCGACCTCCACATCGAGGTCAAGCAAGATCGTCAGGTCGGGAGTCAATCCGCCGGTGGCGTATTTCACCAGCGCGCGCACCTGTTCCAGATCCTGCTGATGTCCATAGCCTTGATAGGCGATGGTTGAATCATAATAACGATCTGAGATCACAACTTCGCCCGCAGTTAAACGCGGCTTGATGACCTGCTCCACGATCTGCGCGCGCGCGGCTTGATAGAGCAAGGTCTCGGTGCGCGGGTGCATCTCGGTATTCTTCAAGTCATGCAGAATATCGCGGACCTGCTCGCTGATGGACGTCCCGCCCGGTTCACGGGTGGGGAAAACGGTATGCCCCTTCTCGCGCAAATATTCCACGAGGTAGGGGATGTGTGATGTCTTGCCGGAGCCTTCGGGGCCTTCCAAAGTAATGAACATGTCGTCTCTTGATGGAAAGAATGATGTTGATATTTTCTACAAATCTCTTACAAGATTATTAACCTGGTTTAATTTTAACGCCGATAATTTAATTTTGTTGTCATCTTCGCGTGCAAAAATATTTTTACTACTATCGGAGGTAAAAATGTCCTGGAAAAAAATAATCTACCTTTTACTGGTCATGGTCATTGCCGGGCTATCGGCATTGACAGGCGCTGCCGCGGGCGGCGCGGCTGTCTACACAGTTGTCAGCAGGGAGCAAGCCGGCAATCTGTTCACTTCAATTCCCATGTTCGCATCCGACCCCAATAATAACACCCCGGGCCAAACACTCGTCCTTAATTCCACAGATGTGGAAACTGCCATCACTCAAGCCGTACAAAAAGTCGGTCCGGCGGTTGTGACGATCGTGGGAACCATTCCCGGCCAGATGACCTTTTTCGGTCAGACCGGCGATCAAACCGTCAGCGGCAGCGGATTCTTCATATCCGACGAGGGTTACATCCTGACGAACAACCATGTGGTTGAAGGAACCAAGGAAGTCAGCATCATCCTGTCTGATGGGAGGGAGGAAAAAGCCGCGCTTGTTGGCACAGATCCATATTCTGATATCGCCATCTTGAAGACAGAAGGGGCTGTGCCGTCCGTCGCAGTGCTTGGAAATTCAGACCTGCTCAATTCCGGTGAATCAGTGATCGCGATCGGGTCTCCGCTGGGAGATTTTAAGAACACGGTTACGGTCGGCGTGGTCAGCGGCACGGGGCGCTCGATCGACACCGGTCAGGGCTACCAGGTCGAAGGGTTGATCCAAACTGACGCCGCCATCAATCAAGGCAATTCGGGCGGACCGCTCGTCAACCTGGCCGGTGAAGTGATCGGCGTCAACAACATGATCGTGCGCGGTTCCGCAAGCGGCGCTGTTGCGGAAGGATTGGGATTCGCGATCCCGGTCAATACCGCCCAGGCTGTCGCGAATCAAATTGTGGCGCAAGGCTATTTCTCGCGGCCGTTCATGGGCATCAGCTATCAGGCCATTTCGCCGGACATTGCCGCCAATTACAATTTACCGGTGCAATGGGGCGTGTATGTGACCAAGGTCGCCGCTGACAGCCCCGCCAGCAAAGCCGGCCTGCAGGCCGATGACATCATCATCAGCCTCAACAATGTGAAAATGGATGAAACGCATAACTATCTGAATGTCCTGTACACCTATAAGCCCGGCGACCAGGTCACATTGGGTGTGATGCGTGATGGCAAAGAGATCACGATCCAGATCACCCTTGGCGAGTCAAGTCAAACGTAAAATAAAGCAGACAGGTACAAATGGAAAGAGGTAAACAAGTGTAATTCGCCTTGTTTACCTCTTTCCTTGTTTAAGTATTTTCCTTCTTATTCCCTGAAAATCCTGACATGCCTTCTTGGTTCTTTTCCATAGGAATGTGATACCAACTCGGCATTACGTGCCAGTTCATGCTGCAATCTCCGCACAAGCGAGGTGCCGGGCGGCAAATCCACCCAGCGCTCACCATTCAGCACGGCAGAGATGGCTTGCTGGGTCTCTTCGCGCACACTGTCCATGCTGTCACGCGGATGCTGCTGCTCGCTGATGTTGTACAGGTCGCCAAGGAATTGCTCCACCTGCGCCACCGTGTTCGCGCGCAGGACATAAATGGGCAGGCCGCGATGCTCGGCATCCATCACTGTCTGTTCACGGTTACGGTAATACGTGCGCAGCGTGACCAGCGCGTCCGCTTCACCGACATCCGTGACCACGACCGCCGGCACGCCCAGTCTCTTCGCGGCTTGCGAGAGTCTATTGCGCGCCACCCCGTACGCGTACACTCGCACCGTTTGTAAAGGCGATGTCAGGACGGGAGGAGCGGGAGTCTGCTTGGATGAAGGAGCCTGTTCCTCGATAACGGGAGCAGGCTGACGTCCGCGCCGAGGCGCTTTGGTGACATCCTTCACTTCCATTTTCGACTTGGGAGTTGGCGCGGCTTTCTCGATCACGATCTTCCCTTCGGCATCGCGCGTGCGCACTTCTGCCGGCAGGGGCGAGCCGCGCAAAAGCGAATCCACCGATTCACTGATATCCAGATGAACAGCGAAGCGGTCGCGGGTTTGGATCTCGATCACCACATCAAAGGTCGGGGGGGAACGTCTCTCCAGCACCGTCTTCTGGGTGCCGCGCCGGCGGGCTTCTTCGTCTGAAAGTGTGACCGCTTCGATGCCGCCGACCAGGTCGCTGAGAGTCGGGTTGAGCAAAAGATTATCGAGGGTCTGACCATGCGCCGTGCCGATCAACTGCACACCGCGTTCGGCGATGGTGCGCGCCGCCTGCGCTTCGAGTTCGCGCCCGATCTCGTCAATGACGATGACCTCGGGGTTGTGATTCTCAACGGCTTCGATCATCACTTCATGCTGCTGCATGGGCTGGCTGACCTGCATGCGGCGCGCCCTGCCCACGGCCGGATGCGGCACATCGCCGTCTCCGCCGATCTCATTGGAGGTATCCACGATAACAACGCGTTTGTTCTCAGCCAGGATGCGCGCGGCTTCACGCAGGAGGGTGGTCTTGCCAACGCCGGGCCGTCCGAGAATGAGCACGGACTTGCCCGATTCGATGATGTCTTGAATGATATCCACCGTGCCATACACGGCGCGCCCCACGCGGCAGGTTAAACCAACGATCACTCCGCGCCGGTTGCGGATGGCGGAGATGCGGTGCAGGGTGCGTTCCATACCGGCGCGGTTGTCGGCGTCAAAGGTGCCGATGCGCTCCGTGATGTGGTCGATCTCTGTACGTGTGATCTCTTTTTCCAACAAAGTGATTTCGTTTTCAACGAAACGCGCGGCGGGCATACGCCCCAGATCGATCACGATCTCGAGCAGTTTATCGCTATTGTTTATTTTTTCCACAGCGTGGCGGATGGTTGTGGGAAGCACTTCGAGCAGGGCTTCCAGGTCGTCTGTAATTCGATGTTGAGTCATGGTTAAGGTACCAGGTAATTATGTGTCAAGTGTCAGGTTCCATGTTTGCAGTCCTGGGCGTGCCGAAGGATTGAAACTTGAAACAGTTATTTGCGCGCAAAAAAAACTGCGCGGTTTGATTTTGGGAAAAGTTAGCGGGAAATGTGGAACATGGCAACATGCCTGCCTTGTTGAAGAAAGTCACGCGCCGGGCATTGGTCACGTGCAGACATATTATAGCAGTCTCCCCGTTAACGATAAATTAAAGGCGTATGTTAATTTCGTTGATCTTCCAGAGCGGTCCGCGCATACTTTTTATGCCAGTTCTTAAGCACGTGATAGACCACAGGTGCGTTGGGTCTTAACCCGGATATGCGGATGGGCTTCCCCTTCGCCAAATTAAGCGCCACAAAATAATCCTTCCCATTGCGGGTTTGGGTGAACTGCAATTCGACCGAAGCGATCTCAGCGGCAGGCAGTATCTTTTCCCTTGAAAGATACTTTATAAGCATGGAGCTTCCGTTCAGCGTCACCGACTGCGGCATGGAAAACACCATCCAAAAAAGTACCGCGTTAATGATGACGACCAGCAGGATGGGGAGCATCACGACCACAGGTTCCCCGGGAGTGTCCAAAAACGCGATCGAAAATCCGATCAAAATCCCCAGCGTGAGCAGCGCCAGCACGACCAGCAAGGTCAGGACGGGTACGCCTCTTTTCATTTCGCTGAATGCCAGCGGATCGAACAGGTCAGGCCGTTTCGTGCCGATCCATTCCACGATCTCGGCGTAGCCGGGCAGCTGCACATTCGGGCTGACCGTCACATCGCCGTCGAGGTTATGCAGTTTGACCGCATTCCCGCTGCCCGAGATACGGCTGATCTCACTCCAGCGCAGCGACTTTGTACCAAAGAGACTGCGCGTGGATATCTCGTCGTCTGAAACCGCGGTACTGATCGACATCACATACACAATTCCCAAAATACCCGCAAAGGGGATCAAAAAAGCGTACCCCGCGTAACGGTTCACGAACAGCAAAACAACCCCTGACAGCCCAAGCAAAATAATGAGCAATCCCATTTGAATAAGTGAGTGACGATAGACACGCGGTTCATTCATGGTATTCACCCTGTCCCTTATTGATTCGAATACTGCCGTTTTATGATTGACTCTCTCTAGTATAATTGCGGCATGAATTTGCGTGTAAAGTAATCTCATTGCAGTTCCTAAAAAAAACTATGCCTCTTTCTGATGAACCCATCATTCCCCTAGAACCGTCTCCCCGACCGGCGCACGACCCCAACGCAGGGCGCGGACGCCGCCGGCGCGTGACCCGTCGCGACATGATCCCCAATGATGCGGTCGGACAAGCCGCGTTCGTTTTCGATCTTGCGCGCCGCGCGTACCCATCCTTCGAATTATTCGTCTTCTCACTGGTGTGCGGAGCGATCCTCGGGCTGGGGTACCTGTTGGATTCACAGGCTGTACTTTTACTCGGCATTCTTGTCGCGCCGTTGATGACTCCCTGGGTGGGTTTTCTGCTCTCCATTCTGACAGGCTCGCCGCGTTTTCTCTTTGAAACATTCATGGCGCTGCTCATCAGCGCCGGCATTATTTTCCTGGGCGGCGTGTTAACCGGGTTCGCCGCGCGCCTCTTCCTGCCGATCACGCTTACCAACGTTTTCACACATTCGCGCTTGTGGATCCCGGAACTGGTCGTGCTTATCATCGGCGCGATCACATTGGTGATCTCATTTGCGCGTTCAGAAAACAAGCCCTTCCTGCCCAGCGTTGTGATCGCCTACACATTCTTTTTGCCGATCAGCGCAAGCGGATTTGGTCTCGGCTCCGGTCTGGAAGGTCTTTGGCCGCAAGGCGCGCTCGTCGCGGCCGTACATTTTGCGCTGGCAAGCATCTTCGGTCTGGGCACGCTCTTTCTCTTAAGACTCCGCCCGTCGAAATGGGGCATCGTGATCAGCCTGATCGCGCTGGTGCTCTTCGCGGGCGTCCTTTATCGTTTGATGGGAGCCGGCATCCCGTCCGGTCAAGCCGCGAGCATCGCCACATCCACACCCGCGTTCGAGTCTACAGAACTGCCCGCTGCAAGCCCGACCCGCAGCCTGCCAACCCCGACGAAGAATAGTCCCAGCCCCTCAGCGACGGTCGCGGCCACCAAAGCCCTGTTAGGCACGGCGGTGCCCTTGACAGTAGCGGTGACATTGCCTGTGACTGAAACACCCACCATCACAATGACCATTGAGCCGACACCGATATTCGGTCAGGTAAGCGCGAGGGAGGGCGGCGGCGCGAACCTGCGTGAAGTGCCGAACGGAACCCTGCTGCGGACTCTCAACAACGGCACGATCGTGGAAGTTTCATCAGAATTCCGACTCGTGAACGGCGTGACATGGGTAAAGGTTGCCGTCACGCTCAATGGTGAGCGCGTGGAAGGCTGGCTGTTGGAATCGACAGTGACCTACGCCACCCCTGCGCCAAACTTTGAAGCGTCAGCGACGCCATCCATTGGTCTGCTGACCGTGGTTCCGTAAAAGAAAATTAAAGATGTCGTTGCGAGGAGCGCTTCTTGCCCCCCGTTCGTTGCGCAGGTAGCAACCTCCTTGGGAACAACCATTGAGGAGGTTGCTCCGTCGGGAATAGCACCCGCCCTCGCAACGACTTATAAATTAATTGGAGAAATATACATGCCCATACATTTTGGTACGGACGGCTGGCGCGCTGTCATCTCGGATAGTTTCACTTTCGATAATTTACGCATCGTGGCGCAGGCCATCGCGGACGCGGTCGCATCGGAGCATTGGAACAAGTCACCCGGCGTGGACGTGAACAAGATCGTGGTCGGGTACGATACGCGCTTCCTGTCGGATCGTTTCGCGGGGGAAGTGTCGCGCGTGCTGGCCGCGAACGGATTCACCGTGCTGTTGGCGCAGGCTGATTCACCGACACCGGCCATCTCTTTCGCGGTGAAGAATAACAACGCCATCGCGGGCGTGATGATCACGGCTTCGCACAACGCGCCGCGTTATAACGGATTAAAACTCAAGGCCGCGTTCGGCGGGTCGGCGTTATCGGAACAATGCCGCCGCGTGGAAGTGTATATCAACGACAACGAAGAACAGGCGCGCGGACCCAACCTGATGGATTTCAAGAAGGCGCGCGACGCGGGCTTGATCCAGAAGTTCAATCCATTGACAGCGTATTTCGAGCACCTGAACAAACTGATCCGCACCGACATCATCGCGGACAATCCGCAGCGTTTTGTGGTGGACGCGATGTACGGCTCCGGGCGCGGCGTGATCAAATCCTTTTTGCAGGGCACGGGCTGTGAGATCGCCGAGATCCGCGGCGAGATGAATCCCGGCTTCGGCGGCGTACATCCAGAACCGATCGCCAAATATCTCGGTCCGCTGGCGAGCGCGGTCAGTTCGGGGATGGGTAATTTTGGCGTGGTCACAGACGGCGACGCGGACCGCATTGGCGCGATGGACGAGCGCGGGAATTTCGTCGACCCGCATAAGATCATGGCGCTGTCGTTGAAGTATTTGGTGGAGAATCGCGGCATGACAGGCGCGGTCGTTCGGACGGTATCCACCACCCGCATGATCGACCGTCTCGCCAAACGCTACGGCTTGAAGTTATATGAAACGCCCGTGGGATTCAATCACATCGCCGATTATATGATGAAGGAAGATGTGCTGATCGGCGGCGAGGAGTCGGGCGGCATTTCGTTCAAGGGACATATCCCCGAAGGCGACGGTCCCATCATGGGCTTGCTGTTGGTCGAGATGATCGCCGCTTCGAAGAAGTCGCTGTATGAGATGGTGGAGGATCTGCTCGCGGATGTGGGTCCCGCCCTATATGAACGCGCGGACCTGCGCCTGAGCCGTCCGATCGCCAAAGCCGAGATGACCGAGTTCCTGACCCAGAAAGCGCCAAAGGAGATCGGCGGTCAGAACGTGGACGAGGTCAGTCAACGCGACGGCGTGAAGTACATCATGGCAGACGACTCGTGGCTGTTGATCCGCCCGTCGGGCACGGAGCCTGTCCTGCGCGTGTACGCCGAAGGCAGGAGCATGGAAATGGTCAAGGCGCTGCTGGCGTATGGGAAGACAGTGGCTGAGAGCGTGGTGTAGAAAATGAAAGACCGTTGAAAAAATCAATGGTCTTTTTTATTTGGGCGAGTGTGTAAAAAACCTGCACAACTATTAATTCGGCGCGAGGGAAAAGATGGAGAATGAACGCTTCGCGTGAAGGTCAGGAATCGAGGGGAGATTTGACGGCGAGACCGCCGCGCTGAAGCACATGGGTGTAGATCATGGTGGTCTTGACATCTTTGTGACCAAGCAGTTCCTGGATGGTGCGGATGTCGTAGCCGTTTTGTAAAAGATGTGTGGCGAAGGAATGGCGGAGGGTGTGGGGAGTAACGTGTTTATTGATGTCGGCGCGGCGGGCGGCTTCCTTGATCGATCTTTGTACAATCGTTTCGTGGATATGATGACGGCGGATAATGCCTGTGCGTTTGTCTGTGGATATTTCCGCCGCAGGAAAAAGATATTGCCATATCCAGTCTTTATCTGCATTTTTATATTTACGTTCCAAGGCATTAGGCAGGTATACCGAACCGTGACCATCGGCAAGATCTTTTTCGTGAAGGGATTTTACGTATCTTAGGTGAAGCTGCAGTGGTGAAATGAGCGAATCGGGGAGGATTGTGAAGCGGTCATTTTCGCCTTTGCCATCCCGGACAATCACCTGATGATTTTCAAAGTCAATGTCCTTGACGCGCAAGCGCATACATTCCATAACGCGCAATCCGCCGCCGTACATGACCTGAGCAATGAGTTTATTTGTGCCGGTGAGGTTGGCGATGAGGCGCTTGACTTCATCTTTGGAGAGGACGATCGGAACAGTTTTGGCTCGCTGGGGGCGAAGTTCGGCGAGTTGGAGTTCGTCGAGTTGGATGTTAAGGATATGGCGGTAGAGGAAGAGGATGGCGCTGAATGCCTGATTCTGGGTGGAGGCGGCAACTTGCTGGTTGGTTGCGAGATGGGTGAGATATTGTCCGATCTCTGGGATGCCCATTTCTTTGGGGTGGCGTTTGTTATGAAAGAGAATATAGTTCCTGACCCATTGGATATAGGTGCCTTCGGTGCGCGGGGAGTAGTGTTTGATGCGGAGGGCATCGCGGTATTGATCGAGAAGTCTTTTTTCTTGAGGGGCTGCTGAAATTGGTTGAGACATGTTTTGCCTCTCTGGTAAAATAGCGTTACGGTATATAGTATGTTATACGATTTTCGCTGTATAACACCCCGCACGGGAGTATTTTACAACAATTGTTGCTGAACACATAGTTGGGCGTTTGTCTTATGACTGGCGTTATCTGAAAACAAAAGGATTTTGGGATTGAACAAGTATATTTCTGCATTTTTTATAATATTTTTTCTTTCTGCTTGCTACACTCCCACCCCACCGCCGCCATATAACCGCTACACTCCTTCAAAAGCATCTGGTATTCACTTGGAATTTGATTATCCAAGTTCATGGATTGTTAGTGAAAATACACAGGATATGGATTATATATTTATTGGTTTGACAGATTCGCAATCTAATACCGTTCCGACTCGTTCTCCTAATGACCCTCACGGTACACCAAGTGATTTTAGGAGAATCCGTATTTTGGCTGTTACAAGACCAGGACAAACTCTTGCTTCTCGATTTAATGAATATAAACAGGGCGGAAGTAATGAAAACTGGATAATGCAGCTAAATGAATACAAGACTACAGTAGATGGGTACGATGCGAATGCTCTAGAATATCAAATCCAGCCAAATGCTAGTATTGATGGCAATGGCTATACATCGTTGATGTTTGAAAAGAGCGTGTTTTTCGCTGTCAAAAATCAAATGTATCAGATTACTTTTTTGGTTTCAGAAAAAGAGCGTGGCGGTGAATTTGAACAAGGATATGAGTATTTTTTAAACAGTTTGAAAATAGTACCTTAGCTTACACTACGTGAACGCAATCCGTTGAAACTGTCGAAAAAGGTGGGGAATTTTAATAACCAATTCCATGCGACGGGGGTTTTATACGCAGAGGACTCTATGGCAAAATACAAACCAAGCAATGAAAAACAAATGGTCATGCTGCCCATATCACTCCAGGACCAACTTGTTCCTGGAACCTTGGAGCACACCATCAACCGACTGGTGGAGGAGAACATCGACCTGTCGGTCTTTGATGAACGCTACAAAAACGATGAAACAGGCGCAGCCGCCATCCATCCCAAGATCCTGCTCAAAGTGATCCTGCTGGCATACGCCAGAGGCATGATCAGTTCACGCCAGATCGAGCGTGCCTGTCAGGAAAACATTATCTTCATCGCGCTGTCGTATGGGTATGCCCCCGACCACAGCACGATCGCTTCCTTCATCTCTTCGATGCAGAGCGAGGTTCAGACCCTCTTCAGTGATGTCCTGCTGGTCTGCGAAGAGTTGGGATTGCTTGATGGCACACACTTCAGCCTGGATGGGGTGAAACTCTCGGCCAATGTCTCGAAAGAATGGAGCGGCACGATCGAGGAACTCAAACACAAACGCGATAAGTTGGAGGAAAAACTAAAGCGGGTAATCGCCGAACATGGACAGGCGGATCAACATCCGCAAGTGGAAATCGAACGACAGAAGAAACGCGAGCGCCGTTTTCAGTTGCAGGTCGAACGTCTGAATGAATTCCTAAAGGATCGTGAACCGAAGCTTGGCAGCGAAGGCAAAGAGATCCAAAGCAACGCGGTGGATAATGCATCGGTCAAGATGCCCTCCTCACACGGAGTGGTTCAGGGATACAACGCCCAAGCCTTGGTCGATAGCAAGCATCAGGTCATTCTTGCGGCGGAAGCGTTTGCCAGCCAGGATCACGAAAACCTCAAACCGATGTTGGATGGCGCGAAAAAGAATCTGGTCTCCATAGGCAAAACCCCAGACTACTTCGAGGGGAAAGAACTCACTGCCGATAGCAACTATCATTCGCTGAACAGTTTGAAGGTCTGCAAAGAGGAAAAGGTGGACGCGTACATTCCCGACATCCAGTTCCGCAAACGCGATCCGCGCTTTGCCGATCAAGAGCGTTTCAAAGAGAAGAAGAAAGCAGATGCCCAGTCGAGTCCTTTCAGCGCGGCTGATTTTTCTTATGATGAAAGCAAGCGCGTCTATCTCTGTCCGAACGGAAAAGAACTGAAGTGTCATGCGCGCAACCAGGTCAACCGTCACCGAACGTATGATGTCTATCATGCCCGTACCGAAGACTGCCGGCCTGTCCGCTGCGCTCGCGCTGTTTGAGCAAGTCGGATACTTCGCGCAGGTATCTTTCCATTCAGGTGGATAGCCAGCAGCCAAACCTGATTGATGAGATGAAGGCGAAGATCGACAGCGAGCAGGGCAAGAAAATCTATGCGCGGCGGCTCGCGATTGTGGAGCCGGTCTTTGCGAACATCTGTGTGCATAAACACATGGACCGTTTCACCCTACGCTCCAAACGGAAAGTGGATGTACAATGGCGGTTATTCGCTCTGGTTCACAATATCGGCAAAATCCAAATGTTCGGGGCGCTGATCTAAGCCTAGTTTGAGCCTGTTCACCCCACTCCACCGCTACCTGCAGGGTTTGACCGATGTTGGTCTCAATCTTTACTCTCAATATTCGTTTTTTCGACAGTCTCGTTGAGCGGTTAGACCTTTATTTCTGCTAAGCCGATCTGGGCGGTGTAGGTACATTCCCCTACCATTTGCTAGCCAAATAGGTGTCAACATGTCAAATCAAGATCAAGCAGAGGCCTTTGCACTAAGCTGCAAGACGATATTGCTCACTTTTATACTGCTCTTGGTCTGTCTGGGATTGTTTGCGTGTGGCGGTGGGACAGATAACGCCGGTGGGGGCAATACAACAGCGCCAACAGCTATAACTTACAGCACCAACCCGGCTGCTTACACCAAAGATATAGCTATTACAGAAAATTGTCCCACGGTTAGCGGCGGCAAGGCGACCGCATTCACAGTAAGCCCTGCTTTGCCGGCCGGGTTAAGTTTGGATCCGTCTACCGGTGTAATTACCGGCACCCCAATAACTGTTGTGGCGCAGACCTCATATGTGGTAACGGTCAAAAATGCGACGGGCAGTGTAAGCGCGACACTTTCACTATCGATTGAGAAAGCTGTCGATCTTCTGGAAAAGTTGGCAATAGCCAGGGAATCTATGGCGTATGGGATCGATCTGGTTTGCATCTTGTTTCGGACTATCCGTTTATCCGCGGGCAAGGGTATGAGCAAACGTGGGATGAAATCAACAGAACAGTCCGCAGCTCGTACGACTGGTCGAAGCTGGATGCACGACTGCAGTTTTCTGAGGAGCAAAACGAGAAAATAAACATCAGATAACAACGGTTGGTGGTGCTTCCAAGGCACCATGCCATCTTGGATGTTCGAAGAAAATGGCGGAGGGGTGCCAAAAGTCTCAGGAGATACTTATACCTATGGTTTTTATCTCGACCCTGAATTCAAGGTTTATTACGCCGAGATGGTGCAGGCCTTAGCCAGACATTTGCGCCATGAAATTCCGCCAAATTTACAAGCGCGGATCAATTCTGTTCGGGTTGACACTGGTGCCACTGGGGACGAAGCCCCCCTATGAAAATCCGGGTAGGTTTGCGAATACTCCGTTTGAGATTAGTGATACCCAGTGGCAAGCCCATCGGCTTTGGGCATTCGAAGTCTATCGGGCAGCCTTCCAAGACGGAGCTGGTCCTGTAATTTCATTGTTGTTTCAGGATATTGAGAACACCAATTATCCTGTTGAGTGGAAATGGGTTAACGGTTAACGTCAAAAGGGGTTTTGGTGCCAAATATGGCGGCGCCGTACGTGGTCACCACCTGACTAGCTCTCAAGACGTGAGTGATTCGTTCCGCAGTGTTGCCATTGATCCACCTCTAGGTATAAAAATGTTTTCTCGCAATGAAATGGACAGGACTTGTACTAGATCTTTTTTTCAGCTCAATATACGCCTGAATATGTATTGGGCGGCTGTAGAACAATTGCATGCTGGTTTAAATATATGGGATATCACTGGGGTGTGCTTGGAAAGCACTTATGTTGACAACTTTCCTTTTGCTTTCGAGTTTTTCAATAAGTGGGCGGCAGAGCTTGACCCAGTCACCGCAGGTGGCGGGTTCAGTATCTTTCATGAGGGGCTTGATTCCTCAGATACAAATGAATTTCGAGAATCGACGTTTGGACGGGCCATAAAAACTAACAAAGAGCGATACAGCGCAATCACGAATGCCTACTCCGGGCAAGGCGCGCTGATGGATGATCTGGAGGCTGCTATCGAAGGCAACGTAAAGCAGCGCGTTATCCAGAAGGGGTTTAATGATGCAAGCTGGAGAATCGTTCCGGGCAATTACGAACGATTCATCACGCAGATTGATCCTGAAACCACAAGCGAAGGTGTGTGGCGTGTCAAGGACCATTGACATCCACTTCCATCCTTATGATCGCTTTGCGCGGAGATTCGATCATGCTTCTGGTAAGGATGCAATGTATTTTGATATCCATGACAAGCTATTGCAGTCGCAGGAACAGCCTGTGCAGATTTCTGTAGATTATCTTGATCGTGGAACCGGCCTATTCTCATTGCAATACGATGCTGTTGGGAATAACCAGAAAACTGCATTTGGTAACAAAAAACAACACAAATACATGGAGGACTCGCTCGGTTGCTCACAGATTGGTTTTTAAACTATGGCCCGCGTGGAGCAGATTTCATGTTAGTAATATGGACTCGGATGATGAAATTTTCCATGCGTGGAAATTATCAAACTTGCTGATATTAGTGCGGAACCATTGGCCAAGGTACCGTTACCGCTCGAAACAATGCCGCGGCCTATACCGCTATACCAAGTTCTGTGATGGAGGGCAACGACTAAGAGTTGGAGGTTAACCTGCAGCAAATTGAGCAATGCATCGGCTGGAGTGGTTCTTTGACTGGAACAAACATACGGCCATTTCTTTTCCCGTCTCAGGGATACTCGACTTACAGCGCATTTCTCGTACATCGGTAGCGGGTCTCAAACGAACCATTGTTTAGCCTTGATCCGATTAGTAAAGCGGATGCCAGCAGGTCTTGCCTACTTGGCAAATATTTCGGGAACTGCTAGCATCCAATAACCCATCCGTAACCTTCTCCAAAGTTTCCAGCCCTGCGTGGCTTATTATCGCCGCCAATGGAGCGCTCTCCGGTACACCGACTTTAGCTGATGTTGGCTCGATCGCTGGAGCATCCAGGTTGCGCTAGTGATGGTGGCACGGATGACAATACTCGTGATTCGAGTTAATAGTGTGGGGGCTCCCAGCGAGCAGCACATCATCAGAGCCACTTGGTTTAGTTATCCGCCTCCCGCCAGCAGACTACCGCTGTGACCGCTCATATCAAGAGGAACCCTCGCCACTTTGCGAAAGACCCGCCAGTCTAGGTAGTCGCCCTTGACGTCCGTCGTCCTGACGGGTCAAACCGTCTGCGTCTACCTATGATGTGAACAAGGTGTTCAGAGCGATGGGTCTGGGGTGTGATCGGCGGGTATCCTGAACAGAAAAACGCCGAGATATAGTGTCTAAGACAAGATAGAGGGATACTGACCAGTGAGAGGTAGACCTTCGCTGTTTTGTCTGTTCGATCTGCAGTTTTGGGGTGTTTTAGGTGTTTTGGGTTGGTTAGTTTTCCCGATTTTTTGCCCGTTTCTGTCTCAAAGTCCCTACTAATAATCTTTGGGGACTTTCAGGTTTTCCTAGTTCACCTCCCCGCGCTCAGTGGCGCGGTATCCTTGCTCTGCAGATACCTCCGCGCCTGAAAAGTCCACAGGTAAAGTAATTACGATTAGAGATGATGATTTTGATTTCGTAAGTATGGAAGAAATCTTTGATAAAACCGAAGAAAATGACGATGAAGTTGAAATTGATAACCCTCAAGTGGCTATTCAGATTTAGAGACAGAATTCTTCCAAGATGTAAGAATGTCAAATTGTTCGATGATGATTATTAAAGTGCCAACCAAGTTTGATATTCATGAGTATGAACTTATGGAAAATTTGGTCTTTCCATGTCAAACGAAAAGATTAGCGATACGCTCTTAAGTAAAATTCGTGGTTCTGGCGCATTTCGCAGATTCAGAGATACGATTTATCAGTATGGGATTGAAGAAGAGTGGTTCAAATATAGAGACCAAGCATATAAAGAAATTGCTATTTCATGGCTTGAAAGTCACGGTTTCGATTATATTGACGACATGAATAGGCGTGAAAAAAGCGTTTGAAAATTTTATTCGTTTGCAAAAGTCAATTTATTCTTTCGGTTTACGTCATCTAAAAAGCCAGCGTTTTAGGTAAGCAGGCAGATTGCGCAGCCAAGCGTGCGGTGTGCGTGTGGGAGTCTGCGCGATTTACCAGCATTTTTCTGGCTTCGAGTTTTTCCTGCTCCCAGGCAGAGTCCACGCCCGCCTCAAATGCAAACGTTTAAATTTTCCAAACTCCCGCTTGGCTCGAAAGGTCGGCGGGAGTTTTTCATTACAATGACACATGAAACAACAAGGGAAATGACATATCATCTTAATGAAAGAAAAACCATGGAGCGAGACATGTCACTTTACTCCAAATGGGCAAAAAAGAAACAAACTGAGACAGGAAGAATATTGGCACTCATCCCCGCGGGCGTGCTATTTTTGTATCTGCTTCCGCTCGCCATCACCAAGGGCGGTACATCCATCGACCGACATTTTGTCTTGCCTGCCCTTGATTTCGGCACGATCAACCACATCCTCGGTGGAATATTGATGGTCTTGGGGTTCTCCTTCGCCCTTTGGTCGATCTATGATCAATTTTCGCGGGCAAGCGGAACGCCTTTGCCAATGTTACCCACTCAGAAACTGCTTGTAGGAGGTCCGTTCCGCTATTGCCGCAACCCGATGACCCTCGGGACCATCACAGCCTATCTGGGTATTGCGGTCTATGCTGGAACCATTACAGGCATCGGCATCGTGCTTTGTTTTGGCACGTTGCTGGTGCTCTATCTCAAACTGCTTGAGGAGAAGGAATTAGCCGAAAGGTTCGGCGAAGCCTACCTGATATATAAGCGGGAAGTCCCCTTTATCATTCCGAGACTTCCTAAGCGGCATTAACCGCGGGCGGGCTGTGAACGCAGGTCGCAGGGCGGGTCCGTGCGTTGAGTATGGCACATCGGAAGTTGTATGGAAATTTAAGTGGATAAGGAAGGGCTACCCAAGCCATTGGACAGTTCCTTGCACAACGAAAATGCGCATATCGCGATTGAAGAGTCATGATCCCGATAGTCTTTGCAAGCTCTTGAAAGCGCCATGGCTTTATCTTTGTAAAAATCCATGACGAAAAAGGAGCAAAGAATAAATGAATAAAATAATTCGAGTTTCTTCCTGGCTGAGCATTCTTCTATTTGTTGGGGCTGTGGTTTGCATGCTCGCGTTCAACATGATTGGTGCAGAAGTTGACGCGCAAGGCATGCTGCACGAGCCTTTCTTTCTGATCCCGCTGTTTTGGTTGTTCTTTATGTTCAGCTTGATTGCAGGCGGTGTGAATATCCTTGCACGGATTACGCAAACAAAACAAAAGAAACAGATAAGCCAATAGATCAAATGTAGTATCTTGATTATTGTTTCGATAATTCAAATCAATCTTATTAATTCGTCATGGATTTTCAGCTGATAAGTAAAAGGCCTCCTACTGCAAAGTGGGGAGCCAGAAGGGGACTGCCGCTTCGACTCAAGCAATTCCATTCTTCCAGTTGGACGGCGTGTTACATCATCACATCATAAGTAACGTGAATAATGGATAAGCCAAACCCACCATAATGTCACCCTGAGGGAGCGTTTTTCAGCGACCGAAGGGTCTCGGATACGGCCTGGTAGTGATGCTTCGGGGCACACCGTCCCTGCGTTCGGCGCAGGGAAAACCGCCCCTCAGCATGACATTCATTCGTTATCCATTATTGAAGTTAATTACCGATAAAATCCAATGATCAGAAGGGCAATCCATGCTTACTGGCGGGTGGTTGCGTCTAAAGATCGGAGCTCATTTATGGAAAGTTCAATACTGTTCGATGACAATGACATTCAGGCGATGAGAGAGCTAATGGAGCGAATCGCATCCAGATCAACGATCGTTGACTTTGATGAGCAAATACTGCTGTCATCGACCAGGGAGACGACTCAGATCTGGAAACAGGATAATAAAATCGTTGGTTTCGCATTCATGGACGAATACAACAATTTATGGTTTGATACCGAAACGGAATTTTCCCTGCTCGACGAGTTGGAAACTGAAATTATCGAGTGGGGTGTTCTTTGTAGAAAAAGACACATTGTTGAAATAAGCGCAGACCATACATTGGATTGCACCTGTAACGCAGATAATTACCGCCGCATCAGCACTCTGGAAAATCATGGATTTATCCTCGAACCAGTTCGCTCTCTACAATATTCACGCCCTCTCAATAAACAAATTGCCGAATATCCACTTCCAGCAGGCTTTTCAATTCGTTGCGTAAAAGGCAGGGACGAAGCATGGCAACTCGTTGCCTTGCATCGAGCCGCCTTTGGGACAAATAATATGACCATAGAATACCGTTTGGCGATGATGAGCACGCCGCAATATATTCAGGAAATGGATTTGGTTGCAGTTGCTCCAAACAATGAATTGGCTGCTTTTTGTGTCTGCGGTTTTGATGATCCAGAGAAAAAAATTGGCACGACCGATCCCATTGGCACCCATCCGTCATATCAAGGAATCGGACTGGGTAAGGCAATAACTTCCGCCGGCTTAATCGCCCTTAATAATGCGGGCGCGAACACAGTCAGGCTCGGTACAAGCAGTGAAAACATCGCCATGCAGAGACTGGCAATTGCCTTGGGATTTGTTTGTGTCTCCGAAAAACTATGGTTTTCAAAAGTCATCTCATAGCCGCCCACCGATGAGCGGCAGCGCCATCCCTGCCTGACAGGGATATAAAGCAAATCAGCAGGCCAGCCTTTGATAAGTTGGCAAATGAAATTTCAAGGAGGCGTTCATGAACAAAATGAGGGACTCATCAACAGTAAAATACAATATGAAACGACTGCCAATCTTAAGACACGAATCTCACTCCATGAAAAATATAGTACGAACAAACTGGGGTTCGGGAATTGGCTTTTTAACAACTACCAATTCGGGGAACAAGCCTCGATACTTGAAGTTGGCTGCGGAACTGGAGATCTGTGGAAAAGTCGCAGCGCCAGTATTAAAAACATAAAGAGACTGGTAGTCTCCGATTCCTCTGAGGGGATGGTGAATGCAGCCAGGGCAAACATGGGAGATCCTGAAAATATTGAATACAAGATCGTTGATGTATCGGATATTTGCTTCCCTGACGGGTCATTTGATTTTGTAATTGCCAACATGATGCTCTATCACGTCCCTATGATTGAAAAAGCGATCTCCGAGATCCATCGAGTATTAAAGCCGCGCGGCATTTTATATTGCACCACATTTGGCGAAAATGGAATTGCAAAGTACATCAATCATCTCTTTTCAGAACTTGAACTCACCCTGGGCATTGACAGCTCATTCACCCTGCAGAACGGTGGTCAAAAACTTGGCAGGGAATTCTCCAGGGTAACACGGATTGATTACCCGGATGGATTCGAGATTTCAGATCCGTCTGATCTTGCCGATTACATACTCTCTCTTTCAAGCCTGATGAATTCCGGCAATCTATCACACGCCGCTCTGGTTGAGGTATTTGAAAAAGAGAAAGGTCCCGATGGCCTGATCAAAATTCCAAAGGAATACGGAATGTTCATTTCAGAAAAGTAGCGCGCGCGAACTTATGAAGGTCGAATTTTCGACAAAGGATTGATCAAAACAAGAACGGGACAGCGAATTCGTTGTCCCGTTCTCATTCCAGAAGAATGATCTTTACTTTCACTTCACCAGAGGGATTCGTATAAAGAACGTGCTGCCCGGGAACCTTTCCTCATCCTGTCCTTCACTCTCCACCCAAACGCTGCCGTGCAGCGCTTTGACGATGCCGGAGGCGATCGCAAGGCCAAGCCCGGCGCCGCCGCCCTTGTAACTGGCGCGGCTGGAGGAGTGCAACTCCACCTTGCCCAGTTGATATAACTTCTCAAAGATGATCTTGTGATGCTCCGCATCAATGCCGATACCGCTATCCTTCACGCGGATCTCCGCGCAGCGGCCGAGGTGCGGATCATCCACCACACATGCAGACACATGGATCGAGCCGCCGTCAGGCGTGAACTTGATCGCATTGACAATGATATGTTCAAGCGCCTTCTTCAGCAGGTCAGAATCAGCCATCAGCGGGGGAATGTCGCGAATGGCATCCTCGATGCTCACGGTCTGCCCGCGGTTCGCGAGATCTTCCATGAAATCCTTATGGATCAGCCGCAGGATCAGGCTCAAATTGACAGACTCAGTATGCGGGGTGATGGACTGGCTATCGAGACGCGCCACATCCAGCATACTGGTGACGATCTGCTGCAAACGGTTGCTGCCCTGCAAGACGCCTTCGACCGCCTGTGACAGCGCGGGGTTGTTTTGAACGAGCGGGTCGATCTGCAGCATGCCAAGATAACCCAGCACCACGGTCAGCGGGGTGCGCAATTCATGCGCAGCCACCTGAATGAACACGGATTTATTCTGGTCATGCTTTGCCAGATTCTTATAGGCAGCGTTCAACTCTTCCACCCTTTGGGAGACCATGCGTTCCATCATCTGATTGATGCTGGTGACCTCGTTATATAAACGGGCGTTCTCCAGCGCAACGATCGCCTGCATCGCAAAGGTGGTTGCCATCAATCCGTCATCGTCGTTGAACGAGCTCAGCGCTCGGCTGAGCAGCAGCAAACCGATCACCTTGCTCTTCGAATACAGGGGCACACCCAGCCAGGAACGGTCTTTGGGCAGCCATGCGGGTTGTTCCCAGTTCTCCACTACTTTTGAATCTTTGACGAGCAGCGTCTCTCCCTTACGGGCGACCGCCTTGTAAAAATCAAGTTGATTGACCTTCAGGAAAAAGCCTGATAGATCCGCATCCACCTCAAACCCGTGATGCGCATGGATCTGCGGTCTGCTGTTGACATCCTCGATGAACAAGAGTCCCCGGTCATAAGGCAGGACTGCCTGCAGTTGTTCAAGGATCTGCTGCGGCAGTTTCTCGATCGTGGTCAGCGACGACAACTGACGCGACGAACGAGCCAGCGCTTCCGCCCCCCGCCGCCGCGCCTGCTCAGACTCATAAAGTTTTTCGTTCTTCGCCGCGGCTTTTTCCGCTGCATCGCGCGCGCGCGCAAGTTCCACCGCGCGTTCACGCGCTTCGTTCAGCAGGCGCTCCACTTCTTTCTTGGCCTGTTCACGCTGCTGGACAAGCATCGTCCGCAGCAGCGCGCTGGAAAGCAGATTCTTCAAACGAACATAAATATCCCAATCGGCCGGACCCATTTCAGCCCACATGAACCCGAAACGGTTGCTCGCCAGGGTCAATGGCATGACGACCGCGTCATAGCGGTGGTCTTCCGGAGTCTTTCCATGTGGCACCAAACCGCCAGTGGCAAGCGAACGCTTTTCCTTTGGGATGCCAAATTTGTTTTCATCATATTGCAGCAGCAGTTTGTAACTTTCAGGCGGCGGCGAGGAGATCGAGCCCGGCGCTGACATCACTGTAAAACATGACATACCAGCGTTTGAATCCCAGCAGCGGGAAATTCTTTGAGATGGCACTCCCGATCTCTTCAAGCGACATGGCCGGAGCCATTGAGAAACTGAAATTGTTAAGCGCTTCTTCGCGCCGCTCGAACTGCAGACGGCGATAGGCCTGCGCGCGCTGCGACAGTTCACCCACCAACAAACGCGCCTGCTGAAATAGATTTTCCGCCCGCAGCATTGTGGTGGTGCTGGTGATGCCCCCCAGCGCATATTTCCTGAACGTCGAGATCACATTATGCCAGGTGGCTGAATCAAACCCGTTATCCTGCAATACCTCCACCATGGATTGCACGGTTTTCATAAAGGCGTTACTCCTGTCTGTGTCACGCAAACTCGCGAGAAACACATCCCAGGCGCGGCCAAATACGTCGCGGTATTGATCCTTGAGAGGATCATTCTCAAGGATCCCCGCCGCTCCGAACAGGGCGTTGATGGCGGTATCCCTTTTGTTCTCAAGCCGCCCGGTATGCGAGACCTCTTTCGGGAGGACGACCGCTCTTTGCACATTTTCCGGCAAACATCCGCACGACCAACGCACGATCAATTGCACCGGCAGAATATTAACATCATTCACCTGCACACCGTTCATTCGATTCAATAACGCGCCGAAAGCCTGCCTGCCTGCCTCGATAAAGGATTGATGCACGGTGGTCAGCGGCACACCCAGTAATTGGGATTCTTTTACATCATCAAAACCGGTTAATGCTATTTTGTCAGGGACTTGGATACCGCGCTGCTGCAAAGCCTCCATAACGCCAAATGCCATACGGTCATTGGATGCAGCGATGGCTTGCACCTGAATACCGCGTTCATCAAGCAAGGTACGCACAGCCGCGCGTCCGCTCTCTACTGTGTGATCTCCCTCCATAACGAATTGTTCTTCGAATGGGATATCGTGCGTCTTGAGTTCATCCAGATAGGCGTTAAAACGCAGGTCAGACTCCAAATGTCCCCTGGGACCGCGCACGAAGGCAATGCGTTGATATGCATGCGCTTCGATCAGGTGGCGGATGATGGAACGCATCCGCCGGGTATTATCCGCCATAAAAGAAGATACGCCCTCCGCCTGTATCGCAAAAGAAGCGACAGGCGCGGGCTCAAAAAGGCTGCAAAAATTCCTGATTTCATCTGCGGAGGTATCGTGACCCATGTCCGCTGTGAGCAGGACGCCATCGAACTGCCCTGGCTTGATCAGGTCATACAAGCCGTAAGATTGCCTGTCCATACCGTGTGCGGTCAGGGCGGCCGGTTTGCCGCCCACAAAATAGATCACATTCGTATCGTGGGTTTTGGCTGATTCCAGGACGCCGGTCATAAATTCCGAGTCAGCCAGGCGGCTTAGCTGCGCGCCAAGTACGGCAATTGTCTTCCGTTTTCCGTCCAATCTTTTTGTAGGTGACATAGTGGTGTGCAGAAATTATAAGACAGGAGCCGTGTATTGATATTGTTAATATCTTAACAATTTTCTTTGCGCTCTTTGCGGCTCAACGGCAGAGAAAGCATAGTAAACGAACCCCACAGCTAAAGCAGGGGGCTTTGTCCCTGAACACGAAGGTTCGAGACCATTGGCAGGTTTACTTCTGCCCTGACTGCGATATTCACAGCCGCTACTCTGTCCGCATTGCCAGAGAAGTTGCAAGCGGTACAAAGGAAAACAGATTGAGATTTACGATTGGCTTTA
>NZ_JADJSO010000024.1:0-26851 GCF_016711665.1 Candidatus Villigracilis saccharophilus | reverse complement strand
AAACCATAATAAACGGCCATCGGCGGAGAACATCCGATATTCAGCATCAAATGACACTCCGTCACGGTAACAACGCAAGAATCCGTCATAGCATCGCTGCAGGTCGTCTGGATGGATCTGTTTCTTCCAAAGCCCGGGCGAGTTCTCGAGCCATTCCTGCGGGGTAAATCCCAACACATTTTTGATCTGAGGGCTGATATACAAGGACCGTCCCTCAACGGAAACATCGTCAAGATATACGACAGCCGGAAGTTGTTCGACCAGGATGCGGTATTGTTCTTCACGCTCACGCAGCGATCTTTCCACCAGCCTGCGTTCGATCAATTCAGTCTGCACCTGCGCATAGAGCAGGGCATTTTGCTCGGCAGATGCGATATGCAGCGTCAGCGCCTCCAACATGTTTAATTGATTTTCGGTGTAGGCATGCAGACTGCAGCTTAGCACCTGGATCACTCCGCTGACCTGCCCGCCGATCTTAAGCGGAACGATCAACGCTGAACGCGGGAGATCCTCATCCGGTGCGCTTTCTGTATCAACCTCATTGGTCTCAGAATTGACCCGGTAACGAGCCTGCACTTTTTTCTGATACTCCTGATAGTCATCGATCAGCATGGATTGACCGCTGCGAATGACCATACTTTGCGTGCCCCTGCCTTCCTCTTCCAATGGAATGGACGGGAACGGGCTGACATCCAGCCACCTGTTTTCGATCCAATAGGCGCGGCAGGTGATCAACTGCGTTTCACGGTCAAAGGCGGATATGATCAAACTGTCATTGACGGCGATCTTGGACATAAAATCACAGACCGCTTGATAGATCTCCTGCAGGTCAAGCGTACGGTTTAATTGCTGGCTGGTTTCATACAATAACTTAAGCTGACGGCTTTGCCGTGCAACAAATTCTTCAACCTGTTTACGTTCTGTGATGTTTCGCGAAACACCATACACTTCCCAGTGGCCGCTTTCCACATTGAAAATATAATGGGAGATCACCTCGGTCCAGACCGTGGAACCATCCTTGCAGGGCTGTTCGACCTCATCGGTATAATTTAATTCAATCCCGCTCTGCGCTTCCGCAAGCCGCTCAGGAATGATCTTTTGAACTTTCTCAAACGAAGCAGGAGTAAGGCTCTCCGTCATACGTTGCGCCATGGCTTCCGCCACGCTATAACCGCGCAGCTGCTCCACCGAAGGACTGACATAGGTGTAGATACCGGATTCCATATCCAGGATCCAGATCACATCCGAAATGTTATTGGCAAGCAATCTATACTGAACATCGCTCTTGTGCAGAGCATCATCCACCAGCTTTCGTTCGGTCACATCCTGGATGACCCCGATCATGCGCAAGGGACTGCCGTCTGCCCCATAAGTGATCTTCACATGCTGGTGGATCCATGACAACCTGTCCCCCGGCAGTATGATGCGGTATTCGTAATCTATATCCGCGCGTTCCGAGAAAACGATCCTGTCCATTTCCTGTAATTTTTCACGGTCTTGCGGGACCAACATGTCCGCGATCGTTTTCCGTGTAATTCGGCGGCCATCCTGCGGGATTTCCAGGATGTTGTACATCTCATCTGAACAGATCAACTCATCGCCAGTGCCCGCCGACCATTCCCAATGACCGATCTTCCCGATACGCTGGGCTTCAGCAAGCAGCGCTTGCTTCCTTCCGATCTCCTCTTCAGCCTGCTTGCGTTCGGTAATATCCTGAAGCGAGACGATCACCTTTGACAGGTCTTTGCCATACCCCGCCGCCACAGACCAGCGCACATCCACATTGATCTGTCTGCCGTCGATCGTGTGGTCAACTCCTTCCCAGTTGAATTCGGTCTGCCCTGCGGCAATATATACCAGTTGATCCACAAAATGTTCGAGGGCGGTATTGTCCAGGATCTCGGCAAAGTTAAAGGGAATGTTATATTTACTGTCTGCCCGGTACATTTTCAATGCCGCTTTGTTTACATCTACAACTTTGACCTTGGCGGCGCAATCAAAAACGGATTCCGGATGCGACTCAAAATATTGTTGAAAATCCGTGACACCCTGTTGCTTTAAATGGTCCAGATATTTTTTAACCTCTGAATAATCCTCCTCCCGCAGCGCGATCGGAGAATCCTCAAACAGATCGTGGTAGCGTTTTTCGCTTTCGCGCAGGGCATCTTCCGAAAGTTTACTCTCGGTAATATCCTTGATCGCGCCGATCATGCGCAGAGGCTTGCCGGTCGTATCACGGCTGATGAGACCGTGGTCTTCAACTTCCGCATAACTGCCATCCTTACGACGGTGGCGGTACTGCTCAAACCAGTTCTGCTGTCCGGAATTGATGGCAGAGTCCATGCTCTTTTTCACCCGCTCAAAATCCTGCGGATGAACGAGGCTCATCATCGAGTGGTAATTGAATTCAATATCATCTTTTGAATAACCAAATATAATTCTAAAATTCTCGTTCCACCAAACCTTATCGGTTTGGATATCCCAATCCCAAACCGCGTTGGAAGTAGCCAGGTTCGCCAATTGGTAGCGTTCTTCACTTTCGCGCAAAGAGTTTTCCATCTGTTTGCGGTCGGTGATGTCTTCAATGATCACCTGGATCATCGTGATGTTTTTATCCACACCCTGAATGGGGGTCAAGCTGTACTGGGCGTAAACCGATTTTCCCCATTTGCTGGTATAGGATTGCTCGGCGAATACAGGCAGCCCGCTCTCAGCGCAGGTCTTAAAATTAGCCGAAAAACCAGTCGCCACCAATAATGGAAAAGTCAACAGATTAATCGCCCTGGTCGCTTCAACGGAGGGCGATCCCAAAATCTGTAACGCGGTGGGGTTAATTTCAATGATCCTGCCATCACAGGTTGCGGAAAAAATACCCACCGGCGCGCTTTCGAACAAGAGGCGATAGCGCGCCTCGTTATCGCGCAGGGCTTTCGCTGTCGTGTTTTTCTCCACGGCTTGACGAAGGGAGAGCAGAACCTGTTCAATATCAAACGGCTTTTGGAAATAACCAAACGCGCCCATCCGAATGGCTTCAATGGCCGAACTCTGCGAGGCATGTCCGGTCAATAGGATGCACTCGATATCAGGGGCCTGCTCCTTAAGGCGGCGCAGTACTTCCAGCCCATCCATATCCCCCAAACGCAGGTCGATCAGGGCCGCCGCAATATAATGTTCTCCAGCCAGAAGCAACGCCTCGCCGCCCGTCAGCGCGGTGAGCGGCTCGAATCCCTTTGTAAGTAGAATATCACTGACGGTCCCGATCATGTTCGGGTCATCATCTACGACAAGGATGTGTGGAATCTGTTTATCCATATTTATTACTCGCGGAGAGTCGCCATTGAAATATGCTGCGCTTTCGTTAATCGATCTTTCTCCAGGATTTCTTTTGGTTTTACTCAAAGTCTGGATGCGGGTGATTGGACTATATACAAACCCGCTTGTTTTGAGATTGTCCGGGACGGCGACGCGTGCCTATTTTTTCTTTAGCAAACCTCTCAAACGTACCTTTTGAAGATCAGCCAGGATCTGAAGCAGTTTCGGGATCTCCAGCGGTTTGTACAGGCAGGCGTGGGCGTTGATCTGCAGGGCGGCTTCAATGGCAGGCGCCATTTCCTGACGATGCCCGGTCACCATTAACACCGGCAGGGTTGGATTCTTTTTGCGGATGTCCTTGAGCACATCCACCCCGTTGATACCGTTAAATTTCAGGTCAAGCAGGATCACCTGCGCGTTTGTTGTAAACGAATCCACATCCACATGCGGATCGGTGATCTGCGTCACCTTAAATCCGCGCAGGCACAGAATATCATCCAGAGTCTTGCAGAAAGCCTGGTCATCATCCACGATCACGATCGTGTGATTTTTTTGCAGTGAAGTGAAAAAGCCCAACAAATAGTTAATATCCAATGGCTTGTCGAACACACCAGCCACGCCTTCATCCAGCCCAAGGCGGATCAGTTCGTCAGCGGCGAAGGCGGTCATCAGCACCACAGGCAGGCCGGGCTGAATTTCACGCAAACGGCGGTGCAGCTCCACGCCGTCCATCTCAGGCATTTTAATATCGCTCAAGACACAGTCAAAGGTCATTTTGCCCACTTTTTCGAGCGCGTCCGCGCCGGACTCTGCCTCTGTCACCTCGTACCCGGACAAAGAAAAAATGTCGGCCAGCGTGCGCGTCATGCGTCGATCGTCATCCACGATCAAGATACGAAAAATTTCATTCATTTTGCCTCCTTATCTCGCACGGTAACACGTACCGCATTCGGGTCGTAAATTGGTAAATACAAGGTAAAGGAACTCCCCACACCCGCTTCACTCTGGACCTCGATACGCCCCCCATTTGCCTCGATCAGTTTGCGGCTGACAGCAAGTCCCAATCCGATTCCTTTGGTCTTGGTGGTGAAGAGCGGTTCAAAAAGTTTATTCATGTTTTCCGGTGAGATCCCCATACCGGTGTCTTTCACCATGATAATTATCATATCATTTTGTACATGACTGTGTAGTGACAATTGTCCATTGTTTAACATACCCGCCGAGGTCATGGCCTGACAGGCGTTAACCGTCAAATTACCAAGCACCTGCACCATCTGGCGCGGGTCAACAAAAACCTGCGGCAGGTCTGATGGAATATCAAGAGTCACCGTGATGGGCTGAGGCACGGGGAAACGTTCAAGGGTTTGACCGATCAGCCCGGAAACAGAAGCAGCTTCACGGTCAACAGATTTGATGCGGGCGAAGTCCAGCAGGTCGGTAATGATCTTATCTGAGTTGCGCACTTCCTGATCAATAATGCCGAGGTACTGTTTGATCTTCGCATCCGCATCCGGCTGGACGAGCTTTAGGTAGTAGATGGCGCTGGTGATAACCGCCAGCGGGTTGCGCAGTTCGTGACCGACACTGCTGGCCATCTGCCCAAGCACAGCCAGTTTCTCATGGCGGACGAGCTGCTCTTGCGCGTCACGCAATTCACGAGTGCGTTCTTCGACGCGCTTTTCAAGTTCGGCATTCAGCTTTTGGATATTTTCCTCGGCCTGCTTGCGGTCGGTAATATCAGTGACCATGCCGAAGGACCCTTCCGGCTCGCCGTCTATATTAAGGATCGCTTTTCCAGAGACCAGCACCCAATGCCTGCGCCCATCCTTGCCCAATAAACAACGTTCATAAACAGAAGACTTTCCCTGTAAACGAAGTTCCATTTGCGCGTAATGATCGCTAAGTTGATCTTCAGGCAGGAATGATTCGAATTTTTTCCCGAGCATCTCATCGATACTATATCCAAGCATGGCGGCCATCTGCTGATTGATGAATGTGATACGGCCATCCTTGTACAAGGAGATGATGCCTTCGATCGAAGTTTCCACGATCCGTCGGTATTTTTGTTCGCTCTCGCCCAGGGCTTCTTCCGATAACTTGCGTTCGGCAATCTCCAGTTGAGCCTGCTTGAACAAACTCGCATTTTCGATGGCGGTCGCGGCGTGACCGGCCAAAATCTCAAGCCATTCCCGATCGTCAGTCGTGTATGCGTCTGAATGATAGCTCTGGGCGGAGATCATGCCGATCGTTTTTGCTTTGAGCTGCATTGGCACAGCCAGCACAGAGGAGGTGACCACTCCGCTGCCATACGGCATAAATTTGATGCCGCTTGCGCTGATCTGCATGGGACTGTTAAGGAGGACCACTTGACCGGTATGGACAACATGCCCGCCCAATCCGCGGTCTGCCGGATAGGGTTCCGCATCCATGCGATTTCCATTTTCAAGAATAAATTCCCCGCCCATGAGATGATGGACTTCATCGTATAAACAGATCAGGAAATCCTCGCACGGCATTACCTGGCGTACCGCGCGATACACTGCTTGAAAGACTTGTTCTGAATCCAGGCTGGCGCTGATCTCCTCGCCCGCGCGGTATAGAATCGCCCAGCGGTCAGCCATGCGGTGCGCTACCTCTTCTGCCTGTACCCGTTCCGTGATGTCAATAGTGTAGCCTGCCAGCATCTTTTTTCCTGCAAGGCTGATCGGGAACTTGATGGTGATGTAGTTTCTTCCATTAAGATTTTCATCCAGTTTCAGTACATCCCCCCTGGAAACAACATCCCAATCATCCGCGGTGATCTTGGCGGCAAATTCCGGCGGGAAGAGTTCGGTCATATTCTTCCCGAGCATTTCCTGGTTCGAGATACCGATCATTTTATAAAAATTCTCACTGGCCTGCACGACACGGCTTTCGGTAGGGGTCACTTCTTTGATGTAGGTATAAATTGGGGAATGGAGCAGGTAAAGCGAGAACAACTCCTGATTTTCACGCAGGGCTTCCTCGGCCTGTTTTCGTTCTGTAATATCGGTAAAGGTTGCCAGAAAATTTTCTCCAATGACAATACCGGTAACCTCCGCGATCCGCGCCACGCCATTCTTACAGATTATGTTTAATTGTTTTCCGCCAATATCCGCGCCTTCGCGCATCGCCGTAGCCATCGCGGCGTTCCACTCTTCCATCACTGCGCGGCGATAGTCTTCGTCTGGATAGGCCTTTTGCCACCAATCCTGGATGTTGGGGATATCTGCCATTGTGTAGCCAAAGAGCTGGGTAAAGCGTTCATTCTGGAACAGGATCGCGCCGTCACTACTGCGGACGATGACCATCCCGATGGGGGCCTGTTCGATCACTGAGCGGAATTGTTCTTCACTTTTTCGAAGCGCTTCTTCCGTCTGTTTGCGCTCGGTAATATCCTGGATCAAAGCCACAAAATAATCGACTGTTCCATCGGGGGTTCGCAGGCAGTGAACCGCCATATTGGTGCAGACCGGCTGACCGTTCTTTTTTGATGAAACGTTTTTCAAGGGTGTATCCATCAACCTCACCCGCCATGACCCGCTTGAATTGCGCCAGGTCTGCGGCGAGATCATCGGGGTGCGTCAGATCAACCCAGGTCATTTGAATTAATTCGGATTTGGTATAACCAAGCATGGCACACAAAGCATCATTAACTTCGACCCAGCCTTTCTCAGGGGAAGTAATGGCGCGTCCAGCCAGGGGCAGCTCAAAGTAACTGCGGAATCGAGATTCGCTCTCGCGCAAAACTTCCTCGGCATGTTTGCGCTCGGTAACATCGCGCTCCACGAAGAAAATACTAACAGGCCGGCCGTTATCATCACGCAAGACCTCGGCGTTGACATCCATATAGAAGCGCTGACCGTTCTTCCTGATCAGCTTGAATTCCTTGACACCCGTGTAGTGACCGTCCATCATTTCCTGGATTTTTACCGATGCCTGTTCATGATAGGACGCGTCGAGGAATTCAAACATATGCTTACCAACCATGTCTTCAGGCCGCTCGTAGCCATGCACGGTCAGTAATTTATCCGATACGAATTGAATCACACCATCCATCGAAGCAATGCATATCCCATCCGGAGAGGTGTTGATAACGGTCTGCCAGCGAGTCTCGCTTGCGCGCAGCGCTTCCTCGGCTTTTTTACGCTCAGTAACATCCCGGGAAATACCCACGACACTATTTACCCTGCCATCAAGAGAGAATTCCGGGTTGAACGTGAGGTCAAGCTGCATCATTCCTTCCGCCAGGTCAACTTCAAATTCGACCTTTGAAGGCTTGCCCGTGTCAAAAACTTTTTGAATGTTCTGCTCCCACAACTCAGACAAATGCTCCGGAAAACCCATCTCGCGATGGGTCTTGCCTATGTACTGCTCGGGCGGCAAACCCGTTACTTCGAGCGCCTTCCGATTCGCATAAATATGTCTAAAATCGCGGTCATAACGCATAATATAGTCCGATGAAGACTCTACAACGGCGCGATACTGTTCTTCCTTGATGCGCAGCGCCTCTTCCGCCTGCCTGCGTTCCCGCACTTCCATCTCCAAAGATTTGGTACGTGTCTTCACCGCGCGCCGCAATGACAAAGTCCAGGCCCAAAAAATAAATAAAAGGACAGCCAGGAACAAAAATACGATGATCCCCCAGGATGATTTGTGAAACTGCAAAAGGCTTTCAAACTCCGGAAAGACTGCCCATTGATCGGCAGCCGCGAGTAAGCCAACAGAAATTATCATATTCCATTTCATAAGAACATCTCTTTCATTTTGTGGTGTGCTTGATATGAACCGGGGTAAATCATCATGAAAATTTTCACGACCCACCACAACCTGCCACTTTATTCCGGCCTGCTTCCTTGGCGCGGTACAGGGCTTGATCTGCCTTGCTCAGGAGTTTATCGAAATCTTCATCGTTTCCGGATAAATTGGCAACACCTGAACTGATCGTAAGCGCAACCCGCCTGCCGTTAAAATGGATCGGCTCCGCCGCGACAGCCGCGCGGATGCGTTCGACCACGATCATGGCTTGTTCGCAATTGGCTTCCGGCAGAAGCAGCGCGAACTCGTCACCGCCAAAGCGTGAAAATATGTCTATTTCACGGATATTCTTCTGGCAAAGGTTCTTAAAGGCCAGCAAGGCTTCATCCCCAGCCGCATGACCGTGCGTATCATTGACAGTCTTAAAGTGGTCAATATCGATCAGCGCGATTGCCAGTGAATGGTTTAAACGAATGGCGCGTTTCATTTCAGCGGTTGCCAATTGCTCAAAGTGACGGCGGTTATATATGCCTGTCAGGCTATCTGTCGTGGCTTGATGGTGCAATTCATCCTCGAGCTGCTTTCGCTCGGTGATATCAACAATGATCCCTCTTAACCCGACTCGTTTGCCATCCCTCATAATCGGGTTCGAGTAAACCAGGGCTTGAAACATTGAACCATCCTTGCGGACCATTGTGTATTCATTACTTCCCAATGGTTCGCCAGACAGACTGCGCCTTATATTTTCAACGGCATTCAACCTGGATTCAGGGGAGTAAAAATCGAGCGTACTTATCCCCAGGATCTGCTCATCTTCTGAATATCCAAAGATCTTATAAGCCTGCCTATTGACATAGGTAAGGTTTCCCTGCGCGTCCGATTCAAAAACGATCTGCGGCAATAAATTTGCCAGGACCCTGAATTTTTCCTCGCTCTCACGGATCATCGCTTCAGCCTGAACCGCCTGGGCGGCCATCTCATTGGCATTACTAATAGAGATTTCAAGCTGACGGTTAATGCGCTCCATTTCCTCTGCGCTCTGCTGCAGAGCATCCTCTGCCTGTTTGCGCTCAGTAACATCCCAAAAAATGCCCAAGACACCCGCCGCATTCCCTTCAAAGAAGTGAAACGGTGTTTTGATCACCTGCACAAAGGTTTTCTCCCCACCAATGGGTTGATGTTCCTCGACAACTTCAACGGTCTTTCCCGTTTCGATCACGCGGCGGTCATCCAGCAGATATTTTTCAGCCAATTCAAGCGGATGGAGTTCGAAATCAGTCTTCCCCAAAATCTCTTCCAGCGGCTTGCCTTCTGTCGCACAGTAATGTTGATTGGCAAAAATAAAGCGGCCATTCGTGTCCTTGACATAAATATTCTGGGGCAGGCTTTCGATCAAAAGGTGGAACAAAGTCCGCGACTGGCTGAGTTCTTCCTCCGCCTGCCTGCGCTCGGTGATATCCGTGGTCACACCGCACACGCCCTTGACCTCATTGTTATCATCCAGCAATGGGAATTTTATGGTGGCGTAAAATCTATTTCCCATCACGCCACGGAATGCATCCTCGGTTTTTACAACTCCTTTGCTTTCGATCACTTGAAGATCGCTTTGATGATGCTCGGCGCTCATGTGCCCGGGGAATATCTCCGCGTCGGTTTTTCCGATCGCAAAATCGCGCTGGATGCCGACCTCATCCTCCCATTTCTTATTGACAAGTTCGTAGCGCCCCGCGCGGTCTTTTGCAAAAATGATCGCGCCATTGTTTTCGATCAGTTGAGATAGAAAACGCTGGTTCTCACGCAGCGCTTCTTCAGCCTGTTTGCGTTCAGTAATATCTTCCTTGACCGCCAGAAAATGCGTGATCGCGCCGTGCTCGTCTTTGACCGGGGAGATCGTTGCAGATTCCCAGTAGAGTGCACCATTTTTCTTCTTATTTTGAAAGATCCCATGCCAGCTCTGGCCGGATAGGATCGTACTCCATAATTCTTTATATTCCGAGCTCGGCTTGAAATCAGTTTTTAAGATCCTGGGATTTTGCCCGATCGCCTCTTCAGCCGTATAGCCAGTCGTCTCTGTGAACTTCGGATTCACGAACACAATATGCCCATCCAGGTCGGTGATGACCGTGGTCACCGGACTCTGCTCGATGGCTACCGAAAGAGTCCGCAGTCTGGCATGCACGTTTTCCTTCTCAACCTCGATCCGCTTGCGTTCAGTAATATCGCGGGTCACGCTGATCATATGCGGAGCGCCTTGCATGAGAATGACCTTGGCAGACACCATCCCAATAAGTTCACTGCCATCCTTGCGTTGAAAAACGGCTTCCAGATTTTCGCAGGCCCCTTTTTCTTTTAACAGCCGCACAAGTTCCTGGCGCTCCGCTGGATTTTTCCAAAGATTAATTTCGAGGGATGATCTGCCGATCACATCAGCACGGGTAAAACCGGTCATAGTAAAAAATCCGTCATTCATCTCTACAAAAAAACCGTCGCTCAAACGCGTGATCACAACCGCATCGGGGCTGGTATTGAATAGCATTTCATAGTTTTGCCTGGCCTCGCGGTTTTCCACATTAACGCGCTGATTGACCATCAGGATCAGTCCAGAAGTGGTCAGCATACCAGTCACAAGGATGAGGAGATACATCGAGGCCTGTGTCAGCGTGGGAGCAAAGGCGCTCTCTTCTGTCGCCCCAAAAAAAGTAGCCAGAATGCGCATGGTGAAGAATGCGCCATTCACCAGCATCACCACAGCCAGAAAATTGGCAGATGATGTAGTGGAACGAACTTTTTGAGAATAGAGGGTCCAGGCGATCAAGAATGAAATGGCAGCGATCGCAACCGACATGACCACCCGCCGAATATTTATATCGTCGAGGAGATATGTAAAATTGATCATAACCAGCAAAAAACTGCCATAGATAACGATCAGCCGCCCGCGGTTTTCGCGCTGGTCAAAGAAACGCAGGATTCCAACATAAAGGAAAATCATCCCGGCAAAGAACAGGGCGTTATTGGCAATGACAGACACCTGCTGCATGAACGGATAATCACGCAGGATATTGAAGGCGAAGCCCAGAGCAACAAGCGCGCTGCTTAACGTCCACCAGCCCAACCCATGATGGGTTCTATCAACTCTATATTGGAAAAAGAGCGCAATGATCTGCACAACCGTGCTGATACTCAGGGAAAGGGCAAGCGTGTGAATGTCAATTTCAATGCTCATACATCTCTCACTTGACCGGCATCCAAATGGTAAATGTACTGCCCACCCCCGCTTCGCTCTTGACCTCAATGCGGCCGCCGTTCGCCTCGATCAATTTCTTGCTGACGGCCAGCCCCAACCCGATCCCCTTGATCTTGGTGGTAAAAAGCGGCTCGAAGAGTTTGGGCAGGTTTTCCGGGGGAATACCAACACCGGTATCTTGAATATTCAAGCGCACCATCTCATCGTGTACATTTGCAGAAAGGGTCAGTCTGCCGGTTGTGGATACGCCCGTGGTTAAGCCCGCAATGATCTTTGATGCCATCGCCTGGCTGGCGTTGACGGTCAGGTTTCTAAGGATCTGGATCATGTGTTGAGAGTCAACATATATCTTTGGCAGGTCGGGCGAAATTTCGAGGACCACTTCCACGGACGGAGGCACGGGAAAACGTTCAAGGGTCTCACTGATCAAATCAGAAACGGAAACAGTTTCACGGTCAATGGATTTGAGGCGGGTAAAGTCGAGCAGGTCGGTCACGATCTTATCGGAGGTGCGCGCCTCGTTCTCGATGATGGTCAAATATTCCTTGACCTTGTCGCTGGTATCTTTTTGAGCCACCATCTTTAAGAAGTAGACCGCATTTAAAATAACTCCCAGCGGGTTGCGGAGCTCATGACCGATACTGCCAGCCAGCTGCCCCATCAAAGCCAGGCGTTCCTGCCGCACGAGTTGTTCCTGGGCATCGCGCAGTTCGCTTGTGCGTTCGCTTACTTCCTGGGCGAGATGTTCGGCATAATTGGCTATCTGCAGTTCGGCTTGTTTGCGTTCAGCGATCTCCCAGGCCACATCCGCAAAATAGTTCACCATTTCAACATCTTTTTCAGTATAAAGCTGGGTTTTATTGCCAATACCAAGTATGGCAACGATCTGGTCTTCACGCAGCACGGGAACCACCAGCTCACGCACAAGCGCGGCGTGCCCCTCCGGCAAGCCCTTGCGAAGCGTAGCGGGAAGTGATTCATAATCATTATGGATCACCGGCTTCCTTTCGCGGATGCTATCGGCCCATATGCCGGCCTGTTCCACAGGGTAATGCAAGCCATGTCCTTCCGCCTTGCAATACTCCTGCATGGTGCGGGTGGACCAGGCTTGCAGGGAAAGTGTCACCTGATCCGGTTCTACAAAATGGTAAAAGCCGATCGGACTGTCTGTCATCAGGCAGACCTCATCCAAGGTTTTTTCGAGCAATTCCTTCAAGGAGTGACCGGCTGAGAATTCGATCAACCGCAAACGAGCAGTGATCATATTTTCCGCCTGCTTGCGCTCGGTGATATCCTGACCCTGCGCGATGGTGGCAACTGGGGTTTTGCCATCCACAGAGAAGAGCGTGGCTGAATTCCACAGCACCGTGCGGATCGAACCATCCACATGCAGAATATCGATCTCGACCACTTCCCATCGTTCGCCCACCTGCGTCTTGCGGATGAGTTCCATGGAGAAGTCAATTTGATGCGGTGGGAACAGCATTTCAAGCGACTTTCCTAAAACTTCATGCTCGCTCCTGCCGGTCAGTTCTTCAAACGCGTGATTAAACCTTGTGATCTTGAATTGCGGGTCCCAAACGATGATGGGGGCATTGGCGTAATTGAACAGGTTATCAAGATATTCATTGGTTTCGCGGAGGATCTCCTCGGCCTGCTTCCGTTCGGTGATGTCGGAAAAGCTGGCCAGGCTTGCCCAGACCTGTCCATTTTCATCCATCACAGGCGAGCCGAACACCTCAACAAGAATCCTGGTGCCGTCCGGACGTTCGATTTCCATATCATCCACATGCGCGGAAATACCTGTCATCCCCAACAAGACAGGCATCTCTTCGGGAGGATAAGGATCATGAGTGTTTCTTTTGTAAGCGTTATAGACCATACCAAGGTTTTCAGCAGAGGCATCCGCTAAAATGCCGCGCCCAAGCAGTTCTAAAGCCGCATCGTTCGCCACCAATGGTTTCCCGGATGGGGCTTCCACCATGAAGACCCCCAGCGGCAGGTTTTTGAGAAGCATGGAGAACAAATTATTTTGACGATTGAGCGCTTCCTCCGCCAGTTTGCTGTCGGTAATATCCTGGATGGTGCCCAGCATGGACACAAGTTGATCCTGATCATCAAACTCCAATTCACCCATGCCATGTACCCAGCGTTCAACCTGATCATTATTTCGGACGATCCTATATTCCCTATCGAAACGCATTCGATTGCCTATAACTTCGTTCGTGAAGTAATCGGACATCTGCGCACGGTCCGCGGGATGGATCAAAGCTGTCCAGTTTTCTATCGTGCGGTCAAATTGTTCATCAATGCCGAATACTTTATCCAGTACTTCTGAACTGTCCCATCTTCCAGTGCGGATATTTAATAGATAGCTCCCCATCCTGGCAACCATCTGTGCTTCTTTAAGTTGTCGTTCACTATCGCGCACAGCCAACGCTGATTCGGCCTGCTGACGGTAATACTGAATACGCTGCTGCCGCCAGACTGTGATCAAGCCCGCGCCTGCCACCGCGATCGCCATACCCATCATTAATAGTGTCTGCCATAACCGGGTTCGCAGCGGAGTTTCAACCTCGGCAATATCAATGCGCGCCACCAAGAACCAGGGGGAATCGGGGATCGCTTTCAACGCTCCAATAACTGGGTGTTCGCGATAATCAACACCTTCCACAACGCCGGTTTGTCCCTGCACTGCCTTTACCGCCAAATGCTCAGTCTGGTCGAGTGGGATACGCAAACTCATGGAGGTATTTGCCTGAAAACGAAGTTCGTTCAGAAAGAGCACATCATTCCCATCCCTTCGCACAAGCAGGGTTTCGGCGGTGCTGCTGGCTGCAGGCCACTCTTTAATAAAGGGAAAAAGATATATATTTGGATCAATGGTAATGGCAACCACACCAATGACGGTACTGCGTGTTTGAGGATCAAGAATGGGGATGAGCAGGGCGAGGCGAATATTTTCATCGCTATTTCTGCGATAAAAATCCACCAACACCACCTCTTTCGATTCCATCACCTCCGCGATCTGTACAACAACCTCCGAAGAAATCGGACTCAAACCAGACGGACTTGAGAGGTGCGTCTGTCCCTCAGTATCCAGTAAACGCATTCTTTCATATTCTGTGTAGCTTCGAAAATTATCGAGCCAGGCCATGATCTTTGTTTCTTCGATGGAATTATTTTGATTCTCAAAATAGTCCTGCACCAACTCTGCAAAGACAAGATTTTCGTGAAGCAATCGGCTGTCAGACAAGCGCTCTTTTCGCCAATTGCTCAGACCATTTACTTTAAGATTTGCAACAGTGAGGAGTTGATCGCCTGCTTGTTCGTGAAATTGCTCTGAAAAATTATTGTAGGAGACATACCCGCTGAACGCAATTCCCAGCGACAATAAAAGGAAAATGAGGATAAAAACATACGCTGTTCGTTTTTCCTTTTTATCATAATGGCTCATGAGGGACTTCCTTTGACCGCTTGTATTCAGAATTGACATGATCTTAAGAACGGGTATCTCTAAACCTTTACTGCAAAGTTATAAAGAAGAACCAAACAAAAAAATGATCAATTCGAACCTTTCATGTTAAAACTTTTATTTCAAGTCTGGTGGAGCGGGAAGGGATTTTCAAGGAAATTTTACGGGCATTAAGAAGCAATGATCTCAATACGATTGCGTCCGGCTTGTTTTGCCGCGTACATCGCTTCATCAGCGCGGCGAAATGCGACCTCCACCGATTCGGATTGCGGGGTATGTCTCATTTGAACGATACCGATGCTTAACGTGATGGAAGCATCCCCCTTTTCCGTGGGTAGACGCAGATCTGCCGCGCTCGCGCGGATGCGTTCAGCCACAGAATAGGCCTGCGCGGCATTTGTCATGGGCAAAAGAACGATAAACTCCTCACCGCCGTACCGCCCGATCGCGTCCGCGGTACGCAGTTCAGCGCGGGTAATTTGCGTGACCTGCTTCAACATCTCGTCGCCGACAGCGTGTCCAAACCTGTCATTAATTTTCTTAAAATGATCGATGTCAAACATCATGACAGCCAGCGGCTGTTGATAGCGCCCAGCGACCTCGAACTGGTGTTCGGCAAATTCGTACAAATAACGGCGGTTGTGGATCCCTGTCAGCGGGTCGGTGCGCGCCAGTTCCTTCTCGCGCGCGAGGATGATCTTCAACGCGAGATTCGCCTCCCTGCGCGCCTGCTCCACATGTTTCCGATCGGTAATGTCGCGGTTGCTTTCGCGGCGTCCCAGCCACTTGCCATCATCCCCGAACACGGCGGTGCAGGAATGACTCAGCCAGCGGATTTTTCCGTCGGGAGTCACAATCCGAAAATCGAACTCCATGTCCGCTTCGTGGACCCCGTCATTATCTGCACGATAATGCGCGCTGACCATCGACTGGTCTTCCGGATGCGTGATCTTCAGCATGAGGGTTGGGTCGGCTAAAAATTCCTGTGCCGTGTGCCCGCTAATGCGCTCACAGGAAGGCGAGACATACCGATAGGTTCCATCCGGCGTATGCCAGGCTTCCCAATCATAGGTAAAGTTCGCCACCAACCGATATTTCTCTTCGCTTTCGCGCAAAGCCAGCGTGGAGTAGTATTTATCGGCCGCCCGTTGAACAGACAGCACCACTTGATCAATTTCAAACGGTTTTTGGAAATAGCCAAAAGCGCCCATCTGAATGGCTTCGATGGCAGAATCCTGCGAGGCGTTCCCGGTCAACAGGATACATTCGCTGGCGGGAGAGAGCGCCTTAATACCGCGCATCACCTCCAGGCCGGATATATCTTCCAATTTTAGATCGATCAACGCGACATCAAAATCCTGGCTCTTGATGGCTTTTAGCGCCCCGCCTCCCGTCGATACACAAACACTCTCAAACCCTCTGGCATTGAGGATTTCTCCCAGAGTCATGAGCAGGTTTGAGTCGTCGTCAACGATCAGAACATGCGGGTTTTTTTTTGAGATCTTGGTCATTACCATGGTGGCTGCTCAGTATTAAGTTTCACAAATTTAATATCGCATGAGGATAATCGTGCAAGTACAGGCGGCTTGGTTCATGGCCCGGACAATAGACCGCACCATACCATGGCATGTAATGAAAAACAATACAACGGCAGGCATCAATAAATACACGTATATGAATAGATCAAGCTTTATATGAAAAATCAAGTGCATCGCCCCCATGGCAATTAACTCGATCAAAAATATGATCAAAAGAATGGTTGGGAATATTTGCAAGGCTCTTTTCTTGGGAGAAACGGTCTGGTCCATTGTTCACCTACGCGGTGCGGGTAAACCTCAGTTTCAAGGAAATTTATACCGATAATACCATTGTCCCGTATTGCACAAGCTGCCATTTTAAATTTTTTATCTGTTTTTTACTCAGCGGTAAACAGCTCGGTGCGGTTGCGCCCGGCTTGCTTGGCGGCGTATAAGGCTTTATCAGCCCGCTGAACAACCTGCTCAATACTTTCATCAACGGGGTCTCTCGACATCCCCGCCACCCCGAGGCTCAACGTGACAGAAAGCGGACCTTTTTCTGTTTCCATGCGCAGGGCGGCGACATTTTCCCGTATGCGCTCTGCAATGGAAAAAGCCATCTGCTCGGTGGTTTGAGGCAGCAGGATCACAAACTCATCTCCGCCATAACGCGCAAGCGAGTCTACACTCCGTATTTGCGAACTGGCGGTTTTGGCCACCGTAATCAGCATCCTGTCACCCGCCAGGTGTCCAAGCGTATCATTAACCTGTTTTAAGTGATCGGTATCAAATATGATGATGGAAAGCGGTCTTTGATAACGATCGGACGCTTCGAATTCGTATGAGGCAAGCTCAAAGAAGTAGCGGTAGTTGTACAGGCCGGTCAGCCCGTCTGTGCGCGCCAGCACCTGCTCATGTAACAGGGATTTCTCCAGGTCGCGATGAGCAATTGTCAGCGAAGCATTGGCGCGAGTCAATTCATCCTCAGCCTGCTTTAGGTCGGAGATATCAAAGCACGATCCGATAAAGCCAAAGAATTCCCCATCCATCGAAAAGCGCGGAACACCATGGTCCAGCAGCCAGCGATACCTGTCATCCGCGCTGCGCAAACGAAACTCCATTTTGAATTCACGCCGCGCCTTGACCGCGTTGGTGTAAATATCGACACAATGCTCACGGTCATCAGGATGAACGCCGTCCATCCATCCATAACCCGATTCCTGCTCCATCGTTCGCCCGGTAAAGTCGAGCCAGCGCTTGTTAAAATAATTACACATGGCATCTGCGCCGGCCATCCAGACCATGACCGGGGTGGTGTCTGCCATGTAACGAAAACGGGATTCGCTCTCGCGCAGCGACTCTTCCGCATGTTTTCGCGCGGTAATGTCGGTGACAAAGCCTTCATAATATTGAATGTTGCCCTGCTCATCCTTCACGGCACGCGCGCTTTCCTGCACATGGATGTGACTGCCGTCTTTGCGATAATTCATACTATGGAATTCATGCGCCTGCCCATGCTCGATCATCAAGCGCGTAAATTCCCGGCGGTCGGCTGGGTCAACATAGTATTGTTTCTCAATGCTGATAATGTCATCGACCATCTCCTGCGGAGAGTTGTATCCGAAGATATGCGCCATGACCTGATTGACCCGCAGAAAGCGCCCATCCAAAGTGGATTGATAAATGCCGACGGTAGCGTTCTCAAAAATGGAGCGGAAATTCGCTTCGGCGCTCCGTAAAGCCTGTTCAGCCAATTTGCGTTCAGTAACATCCCGCTGGATACCTAAATAACCTATGATCTGACCGCCATCATCCACAACCGGGGTGGCAGAGCCTTCTATATAGATTATCTTTCCGTCTTTTCTTTTATTGGGTAATTCCCCTTTTACTTCCTGTTTGGTCGTCAACTTTCCCCAAAAATCAACATAGGCTTGCGCGTTCAATAATCCGCTCTTAAAGATGCGGGGAGTGGCTTTGCCGATCACCTCTTCGGCAGTGAAGCCGTAAAGGGCGGTAAATCCTGGGTTGACATAAGTAAAGACGCCTTGTGTATCGGTAAGAAAGATCGCCTCGGCAGATGTATCAACAGCCTTGTTTAATTTTAGAAGGGACTCTTCCGCGCGCTTGCGCGCGGTAATATCGCGTAATATCCCTTCATGATATTGCACGCCGCCTTCATCATCATGCACATAAGAGCCGTGATCTTCAACCCATATTTCTGACCCGTCCTTGCGGCGCATGCGGTACGCTTCGACTTCCTCCTGGCCGGTATCCAAAACATGACTGCCCCTTTCCTCAGGTGCAAAGTACAGATCCCTTTTTATATCAACTTCAAGCATCTCCTCCCTGCTCGAATACCCGAACATTTTGACCATGGCGGGATTGATGTCCACGAATTTTCCAGCGTGGGTACTGCGATAGACCCCGTCCATCATATGGTCAAACAGGGATCGAAAGCGTTCTTCAGATTCAAGCCGCGCCGCGTCCGCCTGTTTGCGTTCGGTGATATCGCTCGCCACCCAAAGGGTGCTGTCCGAATCCATCGGTGAAATGGATGTACCAAACCACTTCAGACTGTCGCCAATTGTCAGTTTGTATTCAATCCGCACAGATTGCTGTGTCTGCAATACTTGATGGATCCTGGCAAGAAGAGCATCAGCCTGGTCGGCAGGGAAGAAATCATGCAGATTTTTGCCTATTAATTCGTGCGGCGGCAGGATCAACAAATCAGGATTGGTGGGCGCGATCTTGCGATAGAAACCAGCGCGGTCGATCACGAAGACCGCATCACGCATGGATGCGAACAAGGCACGCAGCTCAATTTCAGAAAGTGCCAGATGGTCATTCTCTTTTACAACATCCGACATCATTACCAGCACAGCTTCCCGTTCCTGGTAAACCAATGTATGCGAAGTCACTTCCACGACACACGTGCTTCCGTCTTTTCGGAGCGCGCTCCATTTGCCGGCATTCAGCAAGGGATGGCGACGATCCGCTTGCAAAGCATCGAGCAGGCGTTTTTTTTCATGAGGCGGCAGAAAATCTCCAAGGCTGGACTCTTTTAAATCCCCTGGCGCATATCCAAACTTTTGGAGCGCAGCGTCGTTAACATCCAAAAAAGCCAGTGATTCCCAATCATAAATAAACATGGGAATGGGATGGTTCTCAAACAACAAACCAAACGCACGTTTGTTGGACGAAAAAACCACTTTCTTTTTCGGAGATTCTTTTCCGTAAGCCATCAAATTGTTCCTGCTTCAGGCCATGAATATGAAAATCGCACTACGAACGAGATTGTACTTGACCATATGCTGAAAATCAATAATTTCAACTGCTCTAAAACGCTCCGGTTTCAGTCAAATCCAAAATGACCAACACAAAGCTGGGAAAATTGTAAAAGTAAGGAACATCTCAAAAAATTCTCGTCCGCATCCAGGTGAATCATCCATCCCAGCCTGTATTATCATTATTTCTGTAATTTTACACAAGTGTTTTTCAACACATTTTACCCACCCAGCCAGAATCAAAGCACCGCCATTACGGCGGTGCTTTGGAACCCCATAGGGCAGTCAGTGTGACTGCCCCTTCTGATATAAAGCCCCGAGGCGTTTTCCCCTGTTAAAATGAAAAGGCGCTCTCGGCCGGATCGTTATGAAAAAGGCAGGTTTATTTCGCTCCCCCAAAGGTCATATTATTCAAAGTAACCAAACCAACGAACATAAGCTTGCTATAATTATTACGCATTCAATAAATTTTGCAAAAGAAAAATTTATGAACTGACTCAAAGATTTTTTTGAGTCCATTTCCTGGCGGGAGCGTGGATGAATCGTTTTGAATTCGGCAGGTTGGTGGCATCATTGCGCGAAGATATGCGCTGGACGCAATTTGAACTCGCTGAAAAATCAGGCGTGGATATTTCTGCGGTTAGTAATATTGAACGCGGGGAAAGAAGAACACTGTTAAAGGATAATATGCTGGTCAAGCTGGCCGATGGATTTCATTTAACCTCCATGGAAAGAATGGAATTTCTCTTTGCCGCCAGCGGCGTAACAGAAACTGAAAAGGTACGTAATGAAGATGCCCCTGCAAAGAAGCGGTTCAACGCCAAGGCATTTATAGAGGAGACAGGCAGGCGCATCGCCCGCATTGCCATGCCTGTATTTGTCACTGACGCATTTTGCGACATCCTGGCGGTCAACCATTGCGTGATCGAGTTTTATAATGTCCCGAAGGAATTGATGCAAACTGGAAATTCCGTGATCGGCGGATATAACGAGATGAGCTATGTGTTTCAAGCCAACTCCAATTTCCCCGACATCATCGGCAATGACAGCCTGGAGAGACTGGCATTGATCAATGTCCGCTATTTTCGAAGGCGGACTTTGCGCGTACGCTGCAAGCCATATTTCCCATATTGCTGAATGAATTCTTTGACAATAAAAAGTACCCGGCGTTTGAAAGATGCTGGCGCAGGATTTTATTCGAAGACATAGATGATTTTGCATTACCTATTCACAGATCTCCTGAAACCGTTTCGGCACATTCATTTGTATCAACCGAGACTTTATTCGCGCTGACGCCTTATGGCGAAATATATTTACATCAACTGGTGCCATTAAATAGAAAGACTGCGGAAAGAATGGCAAAAATATCAAAAAAAGTGGGTGAAGGATATGAGTTACTCGCCGCCTTCCCGGATAAACGAAAACTATAAAAACTGGATGACTGATAAACAAACTATACAGATCGAACCCATCTGCATTCAGGAGCAGGTATGAACCGTTTTGAATTTGGCACACTGGTCGCGTCATTACGAAATGATATGCACTGGACGCAGAATGAACTCTCTGCGAGGTCCGGTGTGGATATTTCCGCGATCAGCAACATTGAACGCGGAGCAAGAAGTACGCTTCTAAAAGATAACATCCTTCTCAAACTGGCAAATGGATTTCAACTCACCTCCATGGAAAGGATGGAATTCATGTTTGCCGCCAGCGGTGTGACAGAAGTTGAAAAAGTACGCAAGGAAGGACCCAACACAAAGAAACCATTCAATGCCAGATCCTTTATCAAGGAAACGGGCGAGCACATCGCCTGTATTACGATTCCGGTTTTTGTTGCCGATGCGTTTTGCGATATTGTGCTGGCCAATCATTGTGCGATCGATTTTTACAACATTCCGGCGGAAATGCTCCAGGGCGGAAAATCGACCATTGGTAAATACAACATGATGCGGTATATATTCGATCCGCGATCAAATTTGTTTGACATCGTTGATGACAACAAGTGGAACAGGGCGGCTTCGATGAATGCCCGTTATTTCCGCAAGCGAACCTTGCGCGTCCGATCCAAACCGTATTTCGCTACATTACTACAAGAGCTGCTTGATACAGAAAAATACCCCGCTTTTAAGAAGTGCTGGCAGAAAATATTATTCGAAGAACATGATGATTATTTACTGCCCATCCAGGATGCGGACCCTGATAACGCGCATGAATTTGTCACGGTTGAAACGCTGCTGGCAATCACCCCCCATGGCGAACTTTACCTGCATCAGTTGCTGCCTTTAAATAGAAAGACCGCGGACCGCATGGAGAAAATATCCAAACGAGTGGGCGAAGGCTATGAACAATTCGCCGCCTTCCCGGATAAACGGAAACTATAAATTCAATCTCCCGCCGTTCTCTCTCAACCACTTTCTCTTTTCCTTATATTGGGGGTCAATCGCCTTAACCACATCCCAAAATTTGCTGGAGTGATTCTTAACCCGCAAATGTGCGAGTTCATGGATGACGACATAATCGATCACCTCCAGCGGAGCCATGACCAGCCGCCAGGTGAAGTTCAGCGTCCCATCCGGACTGCATGAACCCCAGCGTGTTCTGGCAGAACTGATCTTCACTTGTTTGGGGGAAAATTGATGGCGTTGAGCATATTCCGTTACACGCTTTGAGATGACCTCATACGCCTGTTGCTTGTACCATTTCAAGAAATATTGCGCGCTTTTATGCTGGACATTCTGACTGAGCGTAAAGCCATTGTCAAACTTAAGTGCAGGCCGCTGCGGTCCGACCAGTTTCAGGTCGAAGGAGGAACCGAGGAATGGGAACATTTCTCCATCAACGTATTGTCTGATCGGATCGGGCACGATCATCTTCAGTTTTTCGCGCGTACGAAGGATCCAATCCTCTTTCTGCTGAATGAAAGCGTCTATGGCTGCGCGGGATGCCCGCATTGGGGCGCGGATCGTGAGCGTGCCATCGCGTTCGATGATCAACGCGATGGTTTTACGTTTACTGCGTGTGAACTTGTCAATTTGAATTGGCATGATAAGAAAAAAATAGGGGAAGAGAGGGTACGCCTTATGCGGGTGACGCCCCAGGAGATATCCACGCATTGTGTTGAGAACAAATTACACAAAGCATATGAAGATACCTGGTCAATGCAGGGATATGGGCTGAGGATCGTGCTCCCTCTGTAAATTTCCTGCAAGCCAGCCTGTTACGCCTTCATCGTATGGAAGCATATCCTGATCATCTGTTGTCTCAACAATAAAAGTTTCCTGTCCGGTATTGATATAGACCACCACATGGTTGGGTTCCTGGGGGTCATGAATATTATTTCGATCAACATATACGAGGTCAACATACCAATCCACGGGAGCCGCTTTGATCATGCTGGCTAATAAAATGGATAGATCTTCGCAATCCCCGCCGCCTGCCAATAAAGTTTCCAGGGAATAACGGGGTGTCTCAATATCCTCGCTGGCATAATTTGACAACTGCCCGATCATATACCATGCCTGGTGGATAAATTCATACGGCGTGGCTGATTTGCCATACAGTTCCGGTGTCAAATTTTTGAAGGTGTGCGGTGTAATGAAGATCGAGAAGTCCCTGATCCATACCAGCGAACCATCCTTTCTGGAAACTGTTGTGGTCTGATCGTTCTGATCAACGATTAAACGGCGCGTATTGGCGCCATTCTCAATGTCATATTCCAGATCGGAGAAGGGTGTTACCCATGAAATTAATTGTCCATCCGCGCCATAAAAAGTGGCATCCACTTTGCGGTCATGCACGAAAATGTAGGGCGGCTTAAGTGCAATGGTGTTGAGGTTGGTATAACTTCCGGTCAAGGCGGTAAATTTTTCAGACAGGAGGGAATATTCTGTATTTAAGGAGTTTTGCCTGCCAATCAAATCATTGTTTTCGCTCAACAAGGTCAAATTTGTTGAGTTCAATGATTGAAAATCCTGACTTAACTGAAAATAATTTTGTGTCAATACCTGGTTATCAGATCTCAAAACCTGAACCTCAGACAATAAAGAGCTATAACGCGAAGCGAGAAATGTTGAACCAGCGAGAAGGAAACATACCGACGTGATGGCCAGTAACCATAGTATTGGGCCACCTCCTGATCGTTTTACCGTGCGTGTACTTTGAAGCGGACGGCGGACTGCCTGATCCACCTTCCTGTTTTTTTGAGTATTTGGCTTTTGATGAGTTTGTATCGGAGCCTTTTGCCCCCCTTCCATTCTCAGGTTCTCAAGCGCCTTTACACCGGCCTTGTGGTTGGGGAACATTCTTAGAAAATTCTCCAAAACCGCTATTTTCTCTCCAACAGTTTCCAGGCTATAGATATACCAGACCCAAGCATTTTCGTTCCGTCTATCGTTCTTAATAATCGTATTAAATACCAGCCTCGCTTCGGTCTTTTGGCCTTTTTTCCATAGCGCAATTCCATGTTCAATTTCATATATCGGCATTTACGTGGTTAACTCCCAGAATAAAATAGAATTATACGAGAAGCATGTCCGCCGTTTCCGCGCGTACACCCTTCCAGCCCCACACATATTAATTCAATTCTTGGTATTTTGTTCTTAAAACAGACATGGCGTTCTCCTTCATTAGAGACCGCCATATGTATGAAGAGAACTTCATAGTCCGTAACTGTGCCGAGGGGGAGATTTGGACTCCCGACCAAGGGCTTATGAGTCCCCTGCTCTACCACTGAGCTACCTCGGCATTAGGGCTAGAGCGGGGCAAATATTACTATGGGAAAGGGCATTTGTCAACGTAATATGCATGCGATTGAATTCATCCATTAAAACTTGACGAACACCCTGCTATAATAGGCAAAAGGTGCCCCATGAAAATATTGGTACTTGAAAACAACCCGCAGGAATTGGAAAAAATCAGGCAGATCCTGAATGAAAACAGGGACATATTAATTCCGCTCGAATCAAGTGAACAGATCTGGCCGCATTTACAATCTGAAGAATTTTGTTTTCTCATCGCCAATTGGGATACCAGTGATATTCGTCATTCACAATTTATAGCGCGTGCCCGCGCTGCCAAACCCGCAGAATCGCTCTACATTATATTAATAACCACAAAGAGCTCTGACGAAGATCTCGCGCCCAGCGGGGCAGACGATATCATCCAAAGCCCGTTCCGCGCCAGGGACCTAAATGACCGCATCACCATGGCGGAAAGAATTATTTCGCTTTCGCAAAGTCTCGCCTCTGCACGCGTTCAACTTGAAAACCAGGCGGTATTCGACACCCTGACAGGTTTCATGAACCAGCCTGCTTTCTTCAGACAATCTGCGGGTGAACTGGAGCGTGCGCGGCGCGAATCGGAGCCGTTGAGTTTGATCGCATTTGATGTAGATAACTTCAAGATCATTAACGACCCTTTGGAGTCTCGACCGGTGATGATGTCCTGCGCGTTGTTGCGCAAGTCATCCGCGAGAAAAGCCGCCCTTATGATTGCATCGGCCGCTGGATGGGCGATGAGTTTGTGATCTTGCTTTCCGGCGTGATCGGCGCGGACGCGGAAAAGGTTGCAGAGAGGGTCATTGCCGGAGTACGCGGCACCATGATCGAGGTAAAAAATGAAGCGCCGCTAATGGTCAAGATCAGCGCAGGCATCGCATCAGCTTCCCGGATTACAGCGTCCACCGAGATCGAACCGCTGATCCAACAGGCGCGACAGGCTATGGCGCATGCAAAACAAGCCGGGGGAAATCAGGTATTTTTGGTCTTCGTTTAATATTTTATATTAACTGAAGGATCACCAACGCCGCCATCCCCGTCAGGATGGTAAGTAATGTATTCTTTGTGTACCATGCCACCAAGACCGCAACGACCCCAGCCAGCATACGCGTATTGCCCAAACCTAGATCAAAATTACCCGACGAATAAAGTAACTCAGGAAAGATAATCGCGGAGAGTACCGCAGGCGGGACATAATGCAGCGCCTTGCGCATCGTTTCCGGGACCTCGAACCTGCCGAACAAATAAATAAGAGAGAATCTCATCCCAAAGGTAAGCAGCCCACCGATCAGCATAACCAGCCAGATATTCACAGCGCCCTCCTTGGGGACTTGGCATTCTCCAAAACAGTCCCGACAATGATCCCTGTTAGAGCGGCGAGAATGATACCCAATTTATAAGGCAGACCAAAAGCCAGTAATGCGACCACACCCGCTGAAATTGCCGCAGCAATCATAGGCCGATTCTTTAGAATGGGGACAACCATGGCTATAAATGTGAGTGGCAGCGCAAAATCAAGCGGCCATTCTTTTGGAATTGCCGCGCCAAGAAAGATCCCAAGCGCAGTACTGATCTGCCAGATAAACCATAATGAAAATCCCGCGCCTAATAAAAACCAATGGCTCACAGGTGTAATGCCTTCTTTTTCATAATTGAGAATGCTCGGCGCGTACGCTTCATCCGTAAGCAGATATGAAAGTAATGCTTTCCATTTGAGTGAAAGGTTTTTCAAATACGGCGCAAGCGATGCGCTGTATAACATGTGACGCAGGTTCACAACTGCAATGGTCAGGATGATCACGAAACCGGGGGCGCTGTCATGCACAAGCTGGGCCGTGACAAACTGGGCTGATCCCGCAAACACGATCGATGACATCAATTGGGATGCCAGGGTTGATAACCCCGCATTCAAGGCAAGTGCGCCATAAATCATTCCAAAGGGAAACACCCCAATCAAAAGTGGAATTTCAGCGCGGACGCCATTTAAGAATGCCTTCCGTGATTCACTCATAAAATCTCCATAATATTTTCGGCCTATTGTACTGCTTACATAAATAAAAAGAGCGAACCGTTATCGAATTCGCTCTTTTTGCAGACTGATTTTGCTTGAGATTAAATTTCAATCAACTTATTGTTTTGGATTGATTCGACTGCCGCAAATGTGGATTGGGTCACGCCGATGAGTTGGTCATACGGAATGGGAGGAGTCCCCCCCTCGCGGATCGCCCGCGCGAAAACCTGCATCTCGTTCTTCCAGCCTTTATCCTGCGCTGATAGTTTTTCCACACTCCGCTTGCCATCTTTTACGATCGTCAGCGACCTGTAATCATCCAGCACAGCGATCTGTCCTGCGCAGAAAACTTCCACGCGCTCTTTCTGGAAGGATTTATCTCCGCTGGCAAGATAATCCACCACGCCAATTGAGCCATCGGGGAACGTAAAGGTCACGGATACATTATCCATGCGAT
>NZ_JADJSO010000023.1:0-109282 GCF_016711665.1 Candidatus Villigracilis saccharophilus | reverse complement strand
GATGTGGGCATAGATGGCGTTGTAGGTTGTAATGCCCAAAGACCAGAACATTTCGTTCGCAACAGCAGGCATCACCGTTGTAATCACGCGGATGAAGAACGCCTTGTCGAAGGAGAAAAATGTCAACGGGTTTGCGGCGAGGGGAGTCTTCTGAGTGTAGATAAAGATCAGAAGCAGAACCAGTTCCAAGGTCCAGCCTGATGCGGTGCCAATCGCTGCGCCGCGGACTCCCAGCGCAGGAAGTCCGCCAATGCCGAAGATCAATCCATAGCCAAGAATCGTCTTAAAGATCAAGGCAGAAACGGTCGCAACAACGGTCAGCCGAACGAGTTGAATACTGCGCAGGATCGCGATGTAGGAAGTGGCGATGGCGATCGGGATATACGTAAAACCAACGATGCGAAGATAACTGCTTCCAAGACGGATGACTTCGGCATCTTTTGTATATAAGCCAAGTATGATCTCTGGCATGAGCGTTGCCACAAGGGTGAAGATGAACGCAACAGATATGGATAAGATCAGACTCATGCCCAGCACTTTACGGATCGGCTCGATCTCCTGCTTGCCCCAAAATTGCGCGGTAAAAATTGACATGCCGCTGGTCGCGCCAAAGAGAATCAGGATCAGCACGAAGAAAATCTGATTTGACAGTCCCAGCGCGGCGATGGAGGTCTCGCCCAATTGCCCGACCATGATCACGTCGATCATGTTGAGCGAGGCGTTGATAAGCTGTTGAAATGAAATGGGAATCGCGATCACCAGCAATTCACGGATAAAGGAACGGTCTTTGAGAAAGGAAAGATTCATGGGGAAAATGCAAATGATGAAAGAGGAAGGATGAAAACAGAAAGCAGAAGGCGGCTCAAGGGACAGTTATAAAAGGTGTCTAACCGCCGACTGGTCACTGATTACTGATCGCTAATTTACTGATCTTCCGGCGCGTCGCGGACAATATAAAGCGGCCTGCCTTTGGCTTCGTCGTAAAGGCGGCCAATATACTCGCCGAGAATGCCAAGCGAAATTAATTGCACACCGCCAAGGAAAAGCACCGAGATGAGGGTTGTCGTTTGACCTTCAAAGAAGTGCGAGCCTGCCAGGCGCAAGGCAACGACTATGGGAATGGCAAGAATTGAAATTCCAGCCGAGACGAACCCAAAATAAGTGGCAACCTGTAATGGGAAATATGAAAAGCCTGTGATGGCATTCAGCGCCAGTTTGAGCATCTTACGGAACGGATATTTGGTCACGCCTGCCACGCGCGCGGCGCGTTTGTAAGTGACTCCGATCTGTCTGAACCCAACCCAGGCAGACATGCCGCGCGGAAAACGATGACGTTCCTTCATCTGCTTGAGCACATCCACGACTTTGCGATCCATCAAGCGGAAGTCGCCTGTGTCTACGGGAATCTTCACATCCGTGATGCTGTAGATGATCCTATAGAACATGGCGGCTGTGAATTTTTTGAACCACGATTCACCTTCGCGTTCGCCGCGCACGGCGTATACGACTTCGTAGCCTTCCTTCCATTTCTTTGCCAATTCAAGGATCACTTCGGGCGGGTCTTGCAAATCCGCATCAATGATGACGATCGCATCGCCGCGCGCATAATCCCAGCCTGCGGTGATGGCAACCTGATGCCCGAAGTTGCGCGCAAAGATGACTGGGCGCACGATCTTATCTTTTTTCGCCAGCTCACGGATCTTCTCAGTCGAACCGTCGGTTGAGCCATCATCCACGAGGATAAGTTCCCACGCTTCCCCTGAAGAATTCATTACTTCTTTTACACGGCGGTAAAGTTCAGGGAGATTCTCGATCTCGTTATAAATGGGCGCAATAATGGAATACGTAATTTTCATTTATTTTTTTCCTGCATCTCTTGCTCAACAGCGGGGACTGCGCGCCTTGATTTGATCTTCTCCGGCGGCGCGACAAACTGCTGACTGCCATCGTCGCCAAATGGAGGCAGACCCAGTACACGGCGGCGTAAATATTCGAGGATCACGACCACAGAAGCCAGGACCGGCACAACCAGCAGCGCCCCCATAATCCCTTCAAGGATCGTGGCGATCATGATGGCGATGAAGATCAAGGCTTCATTCATGTGAACACTGCGTCCCATGATGTAAGGCCGCAGCCAGAAATTCTTCAAATTGATCAACACCAAATAAACAATAAAAACGATTCCCGCCACCAGGAAGTTTGAAAGCGGGATCCAACTGGAACCTTCCAACAAAGCTACAGCCATTGTCAATATGACAGCCACAAAAGGCCCCACGTCAGGCACCAAGGTGAACAGTCCCGCGATCACACCCAGGACCAATGCGCCGGGAATTCCCATAATGACCCAGGCAATCGTAAAAACGATCCCAACGATGATCATCAAAACGATCTGCCCGCGCAGGTAAGCCATCCATACGCCGCGGACACGCCTGTACAACTCACGCAGATCATCGTGATAAGACGAAGGAGACATCTCCAATAAGCGCACACGAATGTGAGGCCACTCACTCATAAATAAATGCACAGCCACAATGATCACCAAAAACCACAACACACCGACAGAGGTTGTTTCAAGCAACGCCAGGGCTTTCTCCGGGATCGGAGTAAGCACCGCGTTCTGCACATTCGCCAGACTCGCCCCAAGCTGCTCAAAATGAAAAACCATGCCCCCAAACCGCACAGGCTGTATCAGAATCGCGCTGATCTCGTTGGACAGATCCAACAAATCCTGCGCGACAATTTTAATTTCATCAAAGAAGATCGGTGTTAAGGTGGAAGGGACGCCCACCAACAAGATCAAGGAAGAAAAATAGACGATATTCACGGCCGCAGTTCGTGAAAGCTTTGTCCGCTCCATTAAAAAATTAACAGCGGGGCTGATCAGATAGGCGACAAATGCCGCAATGATCAATGCCTTAACGGCATCGCGCGCGTAAAGCAACAGCGCAATGATCGCGACAAAGAGAATCAGACCCGTCACATAGCGAAACGGCAGACTCCAGGCTGGTTCATTATTTTTCATAAAATCTTTTTCACCGCTTCCAAAGTAGGTTCAATGATCGGGGCAGACTGGACAGCCTGCATTGCCGCGCGGACATCCTTCAATCCGCTGCCGGTATTCATAACGAGGACGGGATCATCGCTTCCGACTACGCCCGAGCCTGCCGCTTTGACCAGACCCGCATACGCCGCCGCCCCGGCAGGTTCGGGAAAGATACCCATCCTGCCAAGCTCCGCGATGGATTTGATGATCTCATCATCGGATACAGTGATATATGTTCCGCCAGTCGCTTTCGCTGCCCGCACCGCGCGGACACCATCTCGCGGCAGGTCAACTGAAATACTATCAGCGATCGTTGTGGCAGAGACCGGGGTAATTATCTCTGTATTTGCATTAAATGCATTCGCAATCGCAGCAGACTTTTCCGCCTGCACACCGATGATGCGCGGCATGGTTTGGATCCAACCCAAAGTAAGCAAATCCTTGAAGCCTTTATGAATACCAGAAATTATATTGCCATCCCCCACTGAAACAAAGACAGTGAGGGGAGCATGATCGTCAAGCTGCTTATCCTTTTGATGCCACTCGCGATGAGCCTCCAGCCACCACTCCCAAATTTCAAAAGCAGCGGTCTTTTTGCCTTCCAATGTAAATGGATTGTAGCCAGTGTTACGGCAATACCACCCAAATTCATTCGACGCTTTGACACTCAGATCAAAGGCCTCATCATAAGTCCCATCCACAAGGATCACTTTCGCGCCAAAGACAAGCAATTGCGCCACTTTGGCCTGTGGAGCGGATTTGGGCGCAAAGATGATCGCTTTCTGCCCAACCGCAGCAGACATGCCCGCCAGCGCCGCGCCAGCATTCCCTGTGGATGCTGTCACAACGATCTCAGCTTTGAGTTCACGAGCGCGGGTCACAACGATTGCGCTGGCGCGGTCTTTGAAGGACGCGGTTGGGTTGCGCGACTCGTCTTTTAGCCAGAGATGCTTGAGGTTGAGTTTTTCTGCCAATCGCGGCAGAGCAAACACCGGCGTCCAGCCTGCGGCATGCAAAGGGGTAGAATCACCCTCAGGTTCATCCACAGGCAAAAGAGGCAGATACCTCCAAAGTGAGGGCTCAGTCCGCGATGTAATATCTTCGGGGTGGAATTTCTTCTTTATGTGTTCATAATCCGGGATGACATCAAGATTGCCGCCATCCTTCGGGCAGATGTATGTGACCTGACCGGGCAGGTATTCGGATCCACAAATTGAACAGCGATAGCCAGTGAATTTATTCATAGTTAGCCCTTTTCTTTGCCTGATTTTACCCGATATACAAGCAGACTTGTAAAAAGGACTCTCAAGCTAAAAACCTTGAGAGTCCTTTTGATATGTCAGCGATTTATTTTCTTTTTTTTACTTATTTTCCCTCTCCCATAGCTCATTCGCGATCAACTCCTGATCCACAGGTGTTCTGTCAATCCGCACGCCGACTGCGTTGTAGATGGCGTTTGTGATGGCGGGTGTGGTTGGGATGCTGCACACTTCGCCCACGCCTTTCGCACCGTAAGGACCTGCTTCAATAGGATGTTCGACGACGATGGAGGTGATCTCTGGGGTCAGCATAATGCCAGGCACACGGTAACGGGCGAGATGGTCTGTGATCACGTTGCCGTTCTCGACGATGAATTCTTCGGTGAGACAGTTGCCGAGTCCCATCATCACGCCGCCTTCGATCTGTCCCTGCAAGCCGAGCGGATTAACCGCCATGCCCACATCATTGGCTGAGATGACTTTCAGCACGCGCACTTCGCCTGTCAGCTTATTGACTTCGACTTCAGCAGCCTGCACACCGAATGAGAAAGCAAAGTGCATGTCACCGCCTGTGCCAAGGGGTTTGAGTCTTGGGCGCTTCATACATATAGCGCACGAGCGGATTTTTTCCCGCGGCTTTCATTTCTTTATAAATTTCCGCGTATGTCAACGAATGTCCGTTGACATGGACAACGCCATCCGCAAAGCGAATCTGTTCGGGACGGACATCGTACTTTTCAGCCATCGAGGCAGTGATCTCATCGCGCAGAGTCTTTGCCGCATAACGAGATGCATTGCCTGTGACGAATGTTTGACGTGATGCAGTCGTTGGGCCGCCGTTGGGAGTCAAGTCGGTGTCCATGACAAGGACGCGCACTTTTTCAGGAGCGACCGCCATTTCTTCGGAAACGATCAAACGCATGACGGTCACGAGTCCCTGACCGAGTTCAGCGGCTGAACTGCGGACCTGGAACGTGCCGTCTTCGTAGAGTTCAACATCCGCGCCAGAGATATCGGGAGCGCCGCCGCCGAGTCCGGTGTTCTTGTAGGCAGAGGCAAAGCCCCAGGCGCGAATCAGGTTCGGGTTGGCAGAGTCAACTACCGGCGTGAAAGGATCCGAGTTGTGCTTGCGCATCTCCGCATCCACACGGTCAATACATTCCATCAAACCCACAGACTCTTTTAGTTCCTGTCCCGTGTTGGTGATGCTTCCAACGTGCAGTGCGTTCATGCGGCGTAGTTCAACACGTTCAATATTTAATTTTTCGGCGAGCATGTCCATCATGGACTCAACAGCAAACGCAGATTGCGTCACGCCGAAACCGCGGAACGCGCCCGCGGGCGGATTGTTGGTGTACATGGCGTAGCAATCAGCGCGGACGTTCTCCACATCATACGGACCTGCGGCGTGCGTGGTGGCGCGGGTCATGACCTTTTCGCCGAGCGACGCATACGCGCCCGTGTCGCCGTAGAGTTCTGTATCCACCGCAACGAGGCGGCCATTTTTCATCGCACCCATCTTGACGCGGATCTGTGTGGCGTGGCGTTTGGGGTGTACGAGCAAACTTTCGTGACGATCAAAGAGCAGCTTCACTGGGCGCTGGGTCACGTTCGCAAGCAGGGCAACATGGATCTGCCCCATGATGTCTTCCTTGCCGCCGAAACCGCCGCCCATCAGCTGACCCACAATGCGGACACGCTCTTCATCCCAGCCCAACGCGCGCGCAACCTGTGTTTTATCCTGATACGGAATTTGCGAGCCAACGTAAACTTCCATGCGGCCATCGGGCAGCGGCACGCCAATACTGCATTCGGGCTCGATGAAGGCGTGGTCAGTGGTCGGCGTGTGGAAGGTATGTTCAAAAACAATATCAGCTTTTGCAAAGCCAGCGTCCATATCACCCTTGCGGACTTTGATGTGCTTGAGCAAATTTCCTTTTTCGTGAATTTGCGGAACGCCATCCTGCCGCGCTTGAACTGGATTCGTAATAACAGGCTGGAGATTAAATTCCGCTTCGATCAACACCGACGCCTGCTCGGCAATATCCTGAGTTTCGGCTGCAACGATGGCAAGAGCGTCGCCCACATAGCGGATGCGCTCGCCGACGCCGACCATTACCGGCCAGTCGTAAATGACCAATCCATGATTGTGTTCACCGGGAATATCATCAGCGGTTAGAACGGCCAATACACCAGGGAGGGCTTTCGCTTTGGAGATATCGAGTTTTGTTAAGAAACCATGTGGGATCGTCGCGCGGCGGGCTTTGGCGTATAACATGCCGTCAAATTTCAGGTCATCAGTGTAGATGGCCTCGCCGGTTACTTTTTCCACAGCTTCCGGGCGCAAATGACTGTGCCCAACTGTTTTGTGATCGTGGATTGAATCAGGAATATGCGTCGGTTTCTGGACGGGTTCGCCAGTTCGCAAGGCTTCGGCCGCGGCGATAATGGCATTCTCAATGGACGGGTAACCCGCGCAGCGGCAGAGGGTATCCTTAAGCGCAAAGCGAATGTCGTCGCTGTTTGGATTCGGATTGCGTTTAATCAAAGCATACGCGGTCATAATTTGACCAGGGATGCAGAATCCGCACTGGACTGCGCCTTGTTCAATAAAGGCTTCCTGCAACGGATGCAGTTTCATTTCTTCGTGAACGCGCTGGGCAAGTCCCTCAATGGTGACAATGGTCTTGCCATCGGCGCGCTCGGCGGGATAGACACAGGACATCATCGGCTCGCCATCTACAAGGACGGTACATGCGCCGCACTCGGCTTCTTCACAGCCGATCTTGGTGCCGGTCAGGCGCAGCCGTTCGCGCAGGAGGGTTGATAAAGTCTCGCCCGCGATAGGTTCGATAGAATACTTTTGCCCATTAACTGAAAAATTTATGTTTGACATACCATTAATCCTTATTCTGCGCGTTTCCACGCGGTCTCGAATACATCACTAAATAATCCACCAACGGTATGCTTGCGGTAGTCTGCACTGGCGCGGCGGGCGCTGGTGCGGAATTTAGCCTGGCCAAGAAGAGATTCTATTGTGCGGTTTAGTGCATCGCTGTTTACTGCTTGTCCTCGCAAGGTTGCTTCCGCTTCCGTGGCGCGGAAAGGAGTAGAACTGCCGGGGCCGACGGCGATGTGAATATCTTTGACAATATCGCCTTCACGTTCAAGCCAGACGGCGCAGTTCAAAATGGGCAAAGCCACGCCCTGCGGACGCATGATGCGCTTGAAGCAGGAGGCTTGTCCCGTCTTGGTTTGTTTGAGATAAAAGCCAACGATGATCTCTGAGCTTTTATTGATCGCAGATTTTCCGGGGCCAAGAAATAATGATGTGAAGGGCATTCGGCGAGTCCCAGCAGAACTGGCAACTTCAGCTTGCGCTTCGAGGGCAGTCAGGGCGATGGTCCCATCTGCGGCGGGGAGGGCGTGCGCCACATTACCGCCGAGCGTGGCGGTGTTGCGGACTTGCGGGCCTGCGATCAAGTTACAGGCTTCGACCAATGCCTGGGCGTGCGCACCAGTTAACGGGTCCAGTGCGACGCGGTTGACCGGGACGGCAGCTCCGATGTAGAGTTCATCCCCTCTCAATTCGAGCAGGGACATCTCCGGGACAAAAGTCAGATCAATTAATGTGTGGACAGGGGCGTGGCGGCCTTGTTTCAAGTCGAGCAATAGATCGGTTCCGCCCGCGATGGGCATGACGGGACCTGATGCGGATGTGAGCGCTTGGATTGCTTCCGTGACGGAAGCTGGCCGTTTATATTCTTGCCATAGGTTCATAGGTGGTGTCCTTCCTTTTTTGGGACGGCGGCACTTTTCGATGGATCGCGAAACTGTCCAACGCCGCTGCTGCACTTTACACGCGCAGCGAGCGACCACCGAACCGATGGAGTGAAATTGTACTACTTTTAAATTTTAAGCAGGGGTCTTTTCCTCGGGCTGCACACCCGCCATTAACAAGCCAAGCCTTTCACGGGTCGCATCCTGACGAGAGAGAATATCCATGACCCTGCCTTCGTAGAGCACGGCAACACGATCGGATAGCGCAAGGATCTCATCGAGGTCTTCGGAGATCAGCATGACAGCCGCGCCGCGCTTGCGCTGGTCAAGCAATTGTTCACGCACATATTCGGTCGCGCCGATGTCAAGTCCGCGGGTGGGCTGGGCGGCTATGAGCGCGCGGGGGTTTCTGGAGATCTCGCGGGCAAGCACGATCTTTTGGATGTTACCGCCTGAAAGATTCTTTGCGTGAGTTTCCTGTGACGGGGTCTTTACATGGAACTGCGCTATTAATTTATCGGAATGCGTGAAAATATTCTTCAATTTCAAAAAGCCTGAACTGGAGAATGGCAGTTTATGATGTTCACGCAGGATCATATTTTCAGCGACGGTGAAGTCCTTGATCATGCCGTCGCGCATTCTTTCCTCTGGAATGTAGGATAACATTCGTTCGGTCAACTGGCCGGGCTGAAGGTTCGTTACATCCCTGCCTTCAAGGTAGATCTTTCCGCTGGTTACTTTTCGCAGGCCGGCAATCGTGTCCGCCAGTTCACGCTGACCATTGCCAGACACACCGGCGACCCCAAGGATCTCGCAAGAATGGATCTCAAGGCTGACTTCGCGCAGGCCGGGCGTTCCGCGGTCACTGCCGCAGGAGACCCGATCCAGTTTCAGACGGACTTCGCCGCATTCGACATCGCCGCGATCCGGGGCGAAATCAACATCATGACCGACCATCCAATTCGCCAGATCCTGTTTCGTGGTCTCGGAAGTCGGGCGTGTGCCGATCTTCTTTCCATTGCGAAGGACGGTCACACGGTTGCTGATCTCGACAACTTCGTGCAGTTTATGGGAAATAAAAATAAGTGCATAGCCATCCTTCACCATCTGGTGCATGATGACAAAAAATTCATCCACTTCCTGTGGAGTAAGAACAGCGGTCGGTTCGTCAAGAATAAGCAAGGCCGCGCCGCGATACAGCGCCTTGATAATTTCTACCCGCTGCTGCTGACCGACAGATAACTGCCACACATACGCATCGGGGTCGATCTTCAAACCGTATATGCCTGCCAACTCCAAAATCCGTTTGGATACGCGGTCGAGGTCAGTCAATGGGCCGCGGGAGGAGGGTAATCCCAAAGCCACGTTTTCTGCAACGGTCAGCGTAGGGACAAGCATGAAATGCTGGTGGATCATGCCAATCCCGTTATTGATCGCATCGGTTGGCGATGCAATGCTGATCGGCTTGCCATTCAACAAAACCTGACCTTCATCTGGATGGTACATGCCATACAGGATCTTCATCAAAGTGCTTTTGCCCGCGCCATTTTCGCCAAGCAGAGCATGGACTTCACCAGACTTCACATCAAAATCCACATGGTCACTGGCAAGTACGCCGGGGAATCTTTTGGTAATTCCGCGCATCTCAATGCTTTCGATACGGGTCTGGCCTGAAGGAAGTTTATTGGAATCGGTCATGGCGTCATCCTGAAATAAAACGATAAGCCTTCGGAAGTCTTGAGGACTTCCGAAGGCTATTAATATTATCCGTTATGGGAGAGCGATCGTGATGGTTCCGTCGATAATCCCTTGAATGGTTGCATCAGCCAAAGCTTGGGCTTCGTCAGAAAGGGCGTAATCGGAATTAAATTCGATCACCTGTCCGCCATTGGCGAGGTTGGCAGAGAAGGATTGTCCGCCCATGGTGCCAGCCTGAATGAGGCCGATCATCTCGTTGAGCATGACTTCCCAGTGGTAAACCTGGCTGGCCACAACAATCGACGGGGCGAGTGAAGCCTGGTTGGATTGAGTTCCGAACCAGAGGGCATTCGCTTCTTCAGCCTTACCGATCGCGCCAACAACCATCTGGGCGGAACCGGTCAAGACATCAGCGCCGGCGGAGATATGGGTGGTGGCAGCTTCAGAGGCAAGCGCAACATCCGAGAAGGAACCAATGTAATTGACATTGACCTGAACAGCGGGATCAGTCGCGGCAACGCCGGCTTTGAAACCGTCAACATACAACTTGGCATCGCCGGTTTCGATCGGTCCTACAACGCCGATGACTTTGCTTGTGGAAAGAGTGGCAGCCAACACGCCGTTGACATAGCCGCCTTCCTGAGACAAAGCTTCATAGGCGAAGATATTGGGCTGACCAAAAGTGTCCACCGTGGTGCCCCAGGCAAAGCTGGTCTCGGGGAAGTCAGGAGCAATTTCCTGCAGGGAGGAACCGTATTGTGAGCCGTGAGCGATCACCAGGTCAAAGCCCTGAGTGGCGTAGTCACGGATGGCAGCAGCGGCATCATCCACAACGAACATGCCTTCCGAGTAAACGAACTCAAAATTCTCTGCGCCCATTTCTTCCTGAACGCGGACGAGGGCATCGTACATGGACTGACCAAACGCGAGATCAGTGGTGGAACTGGGCATTACCACAGCGACGCGGAACGGTTCAGCGGCCACAACAGGGGCTTCGGTTGCGGCGGGAGCCTCGGTGGCAGCGGGAGCTTCAGTCGCAGCAACAGGAGCTTCGGTCGCTTCTGGGGTGGGGGCGCCGCAAGCGCTCAAAACAAGTGCCAGGGTGAGCAAAAACCAAACGAACTTTTTCATCTTCTTCTCCTTAAATATGGGTGGTTATCTTTCGACGGGACAATTGTCCTGTTTGGAAATTCAGATTGACATGTTTAATCGGTTGACCACCTCCTTCGCATGGATTAATCGCCCCGCTCAAAGGGTTTCGTCAACGCTGACGGAGCGCGAACTTTCGACACAGTTGCGACCAAAACCAGGATCGTAACGACATACGGCATCATCACCGCAATATCAGAAGGAATGGGAATGCTCAAGACCTGCACCCATAATTGTAATGAATTGATCAAGCTGAATAACAGCGCGCCGCCCAAAACACCGATGGGACGCCACGCGCCGAAGTAAACCAGCGCAACGGCAATAAAGCCAAGTCCGCTGGTCATGTTCTGCTGGAAGACATTGAGCAAGGCGATCGACATGGATGCGCCCGCCACACCGGAGAGAGTCCCGCCGAGGATAATGGTGAAGTATCGAATCCGTGCCACGCTCACGCCCAATGAATCCGCCGCATCCGGGTTCTCCCCTACAGAGCGGATCTTCAGTCCAAGCGTTGTCTTGTTCAACACGAACCAGGCGATCGGGACAAGCAGATAGGCAATATACACAAGAATATTTTGACTAAAGAATATCTTTCCAATCCCCGGAATGTCGCTCAAGAAAGGAATGTAAACTTCAGGAAAACCTTTGACCGTTTCCACAGTTCCCATCAACTTTTGGAAAAGCAGATCGCTCATCCCAAGACCGAAGAGATAGAAACCGATGCCGCTAATACCCTGCTCGGCATGCAAGTTGACGGTCACATACGCCATGGCGAGTCCCATCAATGCGCCGACGATCATGGCGGTCAATAAACCCAACCACAAGTTACCCGTTGTAAGCGCCACATAGAAGGCGGCAAAAGCGCCCAACAGCATTTGCCCTTCGACACCGAGATTTAGCACGCCGCTTTTTTGCCCGAAGGTCTCGCCGAGGGCCGCAAACAAATACGGCGTGGATAGGCGGATTCCAGATGCCAAAATGCCAACCAATACAGTGACAGTAAAAAGATCTGAGATCATGAACCTGCCTCCACTTGATTAACCTGCTTGCCATTCGATGGAGGCGGAGCAGATTCGTTCTCATGCTTGGCAACCGCTTCCCTCCTTCGCTGTCTTCTCTTACGGATGATCTCGCTGCTGACGACGAATACAACCACCAACCCATTCAGGGCAGTGATCAAAGCCGATGGGACCTGTACAACTCTTTGCATCTTATTGGCGCCGACCAGCAGCGCGCCAAACAGGATCGAAGCAGGAATGGTTAAGATCGGATGCAGACCTCCAAACAAGGCAGCCACGATCCCATTGAAACCGGCGCTCCCCGTAAAGCCTGACGAAGACCCGTCTGTGATCATGCGATAGTTCACACCAAAGACTTGAGTCGCGCCGGCCAGCCCTGCAAACGCACCGCTCAACAATAAGGCAAGCACCATGTAACGCTTAACATTGATCCCCGCATAACGTGAAGCATGTTGATTCTGTCCAACCGCGCGGATACGGTAACCAAGAGTGGTGCGCCATAATAGAATGTAAACCAATATGGCAAGGATGACAGCGATCAAAGCCCCAAGATGAAGGCGGGTTGGAGCAAGGCGCGGCAAGCGGAAAATCTCCTCCAAACGCGCAGTCTGGGGAATTTGCGAAGCCATTTCCGCCTGCGCAGGATCGATCATCGGTCCACGCAAAAGGAAGTTCATCAACTGCACCGCAATGGCGTTCATCATCACGGTGCTTAAAATTTCATTTACACTGAAATATGCTTTCAATACCCCCGGAATACCACCCCAAATCGCGCCGCCCAAAAAACCTGCCAGCATGGATAAAGTAATCGTCAGCCAACCGGGCAGCCCGGTGAAATTCAACCCAACCCAGGTCGCGAGGACTGCGCCGATGATCATCTGCCCTTCACCGCCAATATTGATCACATCGCCACGAAATGAGATGCAAATGCCGATCCCAACCAAAAGCAAGGGTGTCGCTTTGACCAGGGTTTCCGCAAAAGCGTTGGTACTGCCAAATGCGCCATCCCAGAGGGCTTTATACGCCTCAACGGGATTAACCTTCAAAAAGAACAACATGACCGCGCCAAGAAGCAAAGCTATCATCGCGGCAAATACTGGAAGAAGCGTGTCGATCAGGCGGGAAATCCATTCACTTTGAAGTAGTTTTTTCATGGCCAGATACCTGTCTCCTGTACCATCTCAGTATACTGAATCCGTCTACAAGTTGTCAGACATTTTGTAACAGGAATTATATGATTTTTGTCCAGAAAATTACAAAACTGTTAGATGTAATATGAAATCTCCCTTCGGCGTGAAGTCAAAGGGAGACGGATAACCGAATCCAAATTTATCAGAGCCAGATTACTTTCCGCGCTCTCCGCGAATGTACGGATTGCCAAGAGCGGCTGGCGCGCCAATGCGTTTTCGCATGGCTTCGCGTGAACCAATCACAAGCACAACGACTGTGAATAGGTACGGCAGCATCTGGAGGAAAAATCCCAGGTAGGGATTGTAATAAAAGGGATTATTAAAACCGAAGAGAAGAAGCGGGCCTTGAATATCAAGAATAAGGCGCCGCAGTGCGCCAAAGGCATATGAACCCAAGGCCGCGCGGACAGGGTCCCATTGAGCAAAGATAACCAAACCGATCGCAATCCATCCCTGCCCGCCAGTGGTCAATTCACTGAACCAGCCCGGAGATACTGCAAGACTGATCGTAGCACCTGCCAACCCAGCCAGCATCCCGCCAACAAAAACATAAAAATAGCGCATACGGAAAACGCTGATACCCAGAGCATCCGCAGCCGATGGATACTCACCCACCGCGCGCAAATGCAAACCGGGACGCGTGCGATTTATGTAATACCATGATAGCGGAACCAATAAATAGCCAATGTAAACCAGCACGCTTTGACTGGTAAAAAATATTTTTCCAATGACCGGGATTAACGAAAGTAACGGAATGGAAAAATTTGGAAGAAGCGAAACGGTACCGGCTTTGCTTAATCCCTCGCCCAATACAAGGCTAATGCCTGCACCCAGAAAAGTGAGGGACAGCCCGCTGACAACCTGATCAGCCTGAAGGGTGATCACAATAAAGGCATGGATCTGGCTGACAAGCCCGGCAAAAAACATTGCCACCAGAACACCCAGCCACGGATTACCTGTGGCAATGGTTGTACTAAATGCGCTCATCGCACCAATCAACATCATACCTTCGACGCCAAGATTCAGAACACCGGCACGCTCTGAAAATAATTCCCCTATGGTCGCGAACAACAGCACAGTTCCACTTGCAATCCCTGCCTGTAAGATGATCGTAAAATCCATAATTATTCCTCCCCGCGTTCAACAACGATACGATAGCGGAGCATAAAATCGCTGGCGATCAGACAGACTAATATAATGCCTTGAATCATTTTCGGAACGCCTGAAGGCTGAATTTCACGCCCTGCCAGGATCAACGCTCCAAATAAAATTGAAGCGATAATGATAACCAGGGGGTTTAATTTTGCCAGCCAGGCCACGATAATTCCTGTAAAGCCATATCCAGCCGCTATGGGAGCGGTCTGCAAACGATGGACAACGCCGGTCACCTCAGACATGCCGCCCAGTCCAGCAAGCGCACCGGAAAGCATCATGACCCAGATAATATTCTGTTTTATATTGATACCCGCATATTGCGCAGCATGCGGATTGTCACCGATCAAGCGGATCTCATACCCCCAGCGGCTGCGGAATATCACGATCCACAAAATGATCGCGGCGATAATGCCGATCACCAGACCCGCGTGAGTGGTAAGCCCACGAAAAGCGGGGAAAGTCTTAGCGAAATCCGTTAAACGAGGCAGACTGGCTCCATCTGGAAACTTGGGTGACATTTGGAAACCACCTTCTGTCCAAACGCCGAAGATCCAAAAATTTACCCAAGCCACCGCGACGTAATTCAGCATTAAAGTACTGATGATCTCATTAACATTAAATTTTGCTTTTAGATATCCTGGAATGAAACCCCATAAAGCACCGGCTGCCATACCCGCCAGCATCATCACAGGGATAAATATCCAACGCGGAGTCTCGGCGGGCAGTACTGGAGCAAGCACAATGGCACTTGCTCCAAATGCGCCCATGATAAATTGACCTTCAGCACCAATGTTCCACAACTTCATGCGGAACGCCACCGAACAAGCCAACGCCGCAAGAATGATCGGAGTCGCCTTCACGATCGTATCTGAAAGCACACCAATATCGCCGAAAGACGCCTTTGCAATATGCTGATAGGATCGGATCGGGTCACCGCCAGCGAAGGATATCAATACGCCGCCGAGAATAAGCGCTACGACGATGGCACCGAGTGTTACCGCCGCCGGATACCAAGCGGGGGGTTCACTTAATCGCGGTTCGATCCGAATACGGAAAGGCGGGCGTTTCTTATTTACAACTGTTGTCTCAGCCATGTGCTGCCACTCCTTCTTTTTGGATTTGATCGAGCGGAGTGCCGGTCATCATCTGGCCGATCGTATCAACCAGCGCCTCATCATGCCCATCACCCTTGATCATTACCTCCCCCATGATCTTTCCTTCGTAAATCACATATACTCGGTCACTCAAGGAGAGTAATTCTTCCAACTCCTCAGAGACGAGCAAGACCGCAGCGCCAGTTTCGCGTTGAGCCAGCAGCAAACGATGGACTCCCTCTATCGCGCCGACATCCAGCCCACGGGTAGGTTGAACCGCGACCATGAATGATGGCTGCCCGGAAATCTCACGGGCAAGGATCACACGTTGAAGATTTCCACCTGATAGTAGTCGAACCGGTGTTGACACACTCGGTACTACGATATCGTAGGCTTGCCTAAGCTCATTGGCAAGTTTTGTAGCCGCCTTCATATCCAATAAGCCGTTCTTCAAAATGGGCGGCTTGCGGTATTTTTTCATAATAACATTGTCAGTAATACTCAAGTTGGGAGCACTGCCAACATGTGTGCGGTCTTCCGGAACATACGCCATACCGTGTTGAATGCCATAGAGGGTGCTGTGGTTGCTGACCGTATCTCCGCCAAGCAAAACCTCACCCTTCTTGCACTCGCGCATCCCTGAAATTACCTGGGACAGCTCGCTCTGGCCATTGCCAGCAACACCAGCCACACCCACAACTTCACCTGCGCGAACATTAAGGGATAGTCCGCGCAAAGCGGGCAGGCCTTTATCATTATCGGCGTAAATATCGCGTACATCCAATACTACATCCCCCGGATTGCATGGTTTTTTGTCAAGCGCAAAGATCACATCGCGCCCAACCATCAAACGCGCCAGTTCCTGGCGTGACACTCCTTTTGAAGCTACGCCAGATGCGGTTGCAATTCCCTTGCGCAGCACACTTACACGGTCGGCAATCGCGCTGACTTCCTGCAATTTGTGGCTAATGAAAATAACAGATTTCCCCTGGGCGATCATGGCTCGCAAAGTTTCAAATAAACCTTCAATTTCTTGCGGCGCGAGCACAGCCGTAGGCTCATCCATGATGAGTACATCCACACCGCGATAAAGCATTTTTAGAATTTCAACACGTTGTTGTTCCCCCACCGATAATTGCCATATCTTCGCGCGCGGGTCCACTTTCAGCCCAAAGCGCTCGCCCAAGTCGGCGATCTTTGAATCATATTCAGATAAGCGCATAAAAAAACGCGGAGCATCCAAACCGAGCAATATATTCTCAGTGACCGTTTGCGAAGGCACAAGCATAAAATGTTGATGCACCATGCCAATCCCGGCCTTGATCGCATCGCGCGGCGATGAAAAAACCTTCGGCTCGCCCTTAACAAAGATAGTGCCCGCCTCCTGACGATACAACCCGGCCAGTACATTCATCAAGGTGCTTTTGCCTGCGCCATTCTCGCCCAGCAAGCCGTGAATCTCTCCATGCGCCAACTTGAAATCAACATGGTCATTGGCAATTACGCCAGGAAAGCGTTTGACAATGCCGCGCATTTCTATAATATGGTTTTGTTCTGGTGTTGAGGAGATTTGTTGTGTCACTGAGTTACTCCTGCGATCCGTTATGTAGTCTTACACAAAGACATTTTACAAAAAGGGCTAGAACCCCAACGGAGTCCTAGCCCTAGCATTACATCAATCTTATTGGGGGAGCTCTGCGGTAATACCTTCAGCCCACCACTTCATACAGACTGCCACAGTACACGGCAGACCATATTCTGGGAAAGCATCAAGGTCAACCTGCTCAAGCGCTTGGCCGGCAGGGAGCACCACATTACCCTTATTATCGTTGATCGGGCCGGTAAACACATCAAAGCGGGTAAATTCGCCTGCGAGCATTTGAGCAAGTGTGTCCTGCACCTTGGCGATCACCTCAGGATCGAGATCCTTTACTCCGGGCTGCATTTCCTGGCCTTCCATGAAACCAAACAAACCTAAAGCGCCAGTTTCAGCATCAAAGTAATCATAACCGGGAACATAAGTGCCTGCGATCACTTTTTCCGTGATGCCTGCGTAAATCGGACCCCAAACCCAGTATGGAGCGGTCAAACAAGCGTCCACTTTGCAGGAGCCGTACCAGTCATAGGTCACGCCCCATTTTCCCTTTTCCTGAGCAACATCAGCAACAGCGGGGGTATCCGCGCCGGTGAAGACGACTTGCGCGCCAGCATCAAAGAGGGAAGCAGCGGCTTCTTTTTCAATAATGGGATCGTGCCAGGTATTGATCCAGCGGACATCCAAAGTACATTCAGGGCAGGTCTGCTTCATACCTAATGCAATGGCGTTACCAAGGCGGATTTCTTCCGGGATCGGGAAGGTGGCCATATAACCGAGCTTGGGATTTCCATCCTGCTTGGCGCGGGCACCAGCCAGCATACCAGCCAAATACTTCATATCTTCCATGGCGCCCATCAGGTTACCAAAGTTTGTGAAGTTGGACTTGATACCTGTCAAATGGATGAACATTGTGTCAGGGAATTCACCAGCCACGACTTCCATCGGGTCACCAAAACCGAAAGATGTTCCAAAAATCAAATTGAAACCTTTGCGGGAAAGGCTGCGGAAGACCTGTTCTGAATCGGCACCTTCAGGAACATTTTCAATATAGGCGATGTTTACATTCGGCACATTTTCCTGAATATATACGAGGCCTTCGTAATGAGCCTGGGACCAACCACCGTCATCGTGCGGTCCGATCAAGACCATGGCAACGTTGAATTTGCCTTCAACTACTTCGGGGATCTGGAAACCTTCAGCAGCCGGGGCCTCGGTTGCGGCGGGAGCTTCAGTTGCAACGGCAACGGGAGCCTCTGTTGCGGCGGGCTTTGCGCCACCACAAGCAGAAAGGACGAGCATGAGTGCCAGAGCGATAATCGCGAGGCGGGAAATATTTTTATGCATTCTTCTTCTCCTATTGAAATTTGAACTTACCATACAGGACTAACAACATCTATATTTTTTCTCGGCCTCCTTCTCAATTTGTATGGACAATATTAACGAAAAGGGACACTTTTGTATAGTACCTTTTATATTATAAACTTTTAAGGCAAACACTCAAATTTATTTTGTACTATATCCATAGTGACTTTCTGCTCTCGGGTGCTCTCAGTTTCGCGCGCGATACGGGTCCATAATTTACAGAGCGGCGGGCCAACAAATTTTTTTGATATTTTATAAGAAACATCGGATAATTCTAATGCCTTTTCCCAATCTCCATTATGGGCATAGCCTTCAATAAAAACAAATCTTTCGATCGGATCATTGGGATAATCTTCCAAGGCAAAAGCTGTGTTACCTAGTTCAACGACTTGTCCCCAATCTCCCATCTGACGCGCCAATTCAGCCTGCTCAAAATAATAACACCAATTATATTCTGGTTCATCGCCGTAAAATTGCACGGGTAGTTCAGCCTGCCTGTCAAATAAGATCACTGCCTGGTTTGAGTATTGATCAATATTGCGCAGGGACTCTGGCAGCAGCCGGTTAACCGAATCTATTTCAGGATCGAGCACACGCAAACAGCCGGGCGGCTCGTACTTAAACATGACAATATTTGAAGTACTGCCATAAAATGTTGGTCCCACATAATACAACTGATGCGGCTGACCGGGTTCAAGGTTTGGCAGGGTTTTGCCAACACGAACGGACGCAAAATATAAAATCACGTTCATTTCGCCGGGCGGGCTGTATATCCAATTCAATGGTCCGGATAATGAATTATCTGAAAAATATGTAACGGGCAGATCGTTGGAAATTAAGATGGTGCCTTTTTCCAATGCAGGAATACGCGTGGACATTTGCCAAAATAGATTCTGCTGGGTTTTCCAATCACTGCGAAAAATTTCTTCCAAACGGAATTGCCTGCTCACAGCGAAACCGATCAATAACGCCAGGAGGATCATTTGTGTCCGCTGATTTTTGATCAATGCTATCAAGCAAGCCAGGATCAAACTCGCTCCCAGCATAAAGGGAAGCATAAAACGATCGATCGAAAAATTGAATTGTGGAACGATCCCAATCAACCAAACTGACCCGCCTGACAATCCCCAAAAGACCAGACCGATCAACCCAGCCTGTTTGGCAAAGTCGCGATCATTTAAATCACCACGATCCGTGAACTTGAAAAGATACAACCCGACTAGAACAATGACCGAGAATAACAGGACCAGCATCATGGTCAGCGTGAGCGGACCGAAGCCAGTCGTACCAATCGTGCCGAAGGAATAGATCCAAACTCCAAATACTGTCCGCCAAAAACTAATGGCGACATTGTTGATCAGGTGTAATAAACCAGAGAAAAAATCATCTCGAAGAGCATCCAGCAAAACATATTGATAACTGGCATTTTGGAAAGTAAAGAAGAACATGCGCCAAAATGTTATGCCAAGAAAAATAAATAAATACGGTGAAAAATATAAAACTGCTTTTTGCAAACGGACTTTATTCGTCCCCAAGAAAGATTCGCCAGAACAAAAATAATCGCGCGAATTCGAGAAAATAAAAATATTCCATCGTCAGCAAATTTACCGCAGCCAATAAATACGACGCAGCAAATAAAAATACACGATACTTTTCAGAACGTAAAGCGCGCAGGGATAGATAAAGTGATAACAAATAACATGACAATACAATGTAGAAATGACTGTACATCATGGAGATGAAATGCTGCCCCATGCCTGGGTAAACAAGAAATAACAGACTGGCCCACAATGCAGGGCGCGGGTGTTCAGGCCACAGCAGGCGTAAGATCAGCCAGAACAAGAGCGCAGTGACCCAGCGTAAACCCAATGCCAGTAATTGCCAAACCCAGGGATTTGGTCCAATTACTGGCATTGTAAGTTGATAGATCATTCCCCAGAAGGGACGGCTGGTTGAGAAGGTTTTCGTTAATACATCCGGGCCGAGGCGGTAATAGATCCACGCCCAGGGAAATTCATCCCAATAAAAACCGCGCTTCCAGAAGAACAAGCCATAGGTCAGCACGGCGATGAAAAGCATAAACCACACGGCGCTGCGTGATGTAAATTTTATTTTGTTCAGCCGTTCAGCCCATTTTTTCATCAAAACTATGCAACGATCCAAGTACCTGTCTCACCCTTCAGGGCACGGCCAATATTTTCAGGATTGGTGATAAGCGCTTCCTTGCCGCCATTTTCAAGATACCAGATAACTGCCTGGATCTTGGGTGCCATGGAACCTTTGGCAAAATGGATACCTTCAGCCAGATACGCCTTGGCTTCGGCAAGTGAGATCCTATCCAGCCATTTTTGCTCGGGCTTGCCAAAGTTGACGGCAACTTTTTCAATCGCCGTTGAGATGACAAACAGGTCCGCATTTATTTTTTGAGCTAATAATGATGAGGCGTAGTCTTTGTCCACTACCGCGGCGATGCCTTCATAGTTCCCATCACCAGGGTCGACAACTGGAATACCACCGCCGCCGACTGTGATGGTGACGATGCCCTTCTCAAGAAGAGTCTCAACAGTTTCAAGCTCAACAATTTCCTTCGGCAATGGAGAAGCAACCACCCGCCTCCAGCCGCGACCTGCATCCTCGACCACGCTCCAGCCTTGCTCACGCTGGCGGCGCTCCGCTTCTTCTTTGGTCATGAATCCGCCAATCGGCTTGGCTGGTTTTTGAAAGGCGGGGTCGGCCTTGTCAACCAGAGTCTGCGTAATGATGGTGACCACCTTTTTCTTGATTCCGCGTTGATAAAGGATATTTTGCAGGTTCTGCTGAAGCGCATACCCGATCGCACCCTGGCTATCCGCACCGCACACATCAAGCGGAACTTCGTGCATCCCTTCAACGCGGGCAGCGATCTCGGAGCGCCGCAAGATGAAGCCAACCTGCGGACCATTACCATGACCAATGGCAACTTCCCAGCCCTGCTCGATCATATCCGCGATATGCAGGGCTGTTTCCTTGGCGGCTTTGTATTGGCTTTCAACAGTGACATTCTTTTCATCAATAATCAGCGAATTACCACCGATGGCGATTACGGCAAGTTTATTGGTCATTAATAAATCTCCTTATGATATAGGGGCGGGGTAACCCGCCCCTACTCTTTTAGGCCATCGTCAAGGCCATCACGGCTTTCTGCGCGTGCAGGCGGTTTTCTGCTTCATCAAATACCACGGACTGCGGACCATCCAGCACGCTGCTGGTGACTTCAACATCACGATCGGCAGGCAATGGGTGCATATAGATCGCGCCGGGCTTGGCGACTTTAAGTTTCGCATCATCCATCAGCCAGTTCTTGTACATATCTTGTAATTTCTTGCCTTCAACTTTATCAGTCGTGGTCAAAAGCGGACCCCAGGACTTGGCGTAGATCACATCCGCATCCTTGCAGGCTTCGGTCATGCCATCTTTGGTATCAATGATCTCAAAATTGGTGCCTGCGATCTTTGCCTGCTCTTTTGCCTGTTCCACGATCTCGGGCATGAGTGGGAACTCGGGCGGATAGGCAAGAGTCACGTCCATGCCAAAGCGCGGCATTTGGAGGATCAGGGATTGGGGAACGGAGATCGGCTTGAGATAGGATGCAGCATACGCCCAGGAAACAACGATCTTCTTCTTGCGCAGATCTTTGCCTTTCTTTTCCATGATGGTCATCAGGTCAGCAAGACACTGGAAGGGATGATAAATGTCGCATTGCATATTCAAGACAGGCGTGCGGCTGGATTTGGCAACGGCGTTCAAATATTTATTGCCATCACCATAATCACAATGGCGGATCGCAATGCCATCGAAGTAACGCCCAAAGATCTCGCCAATTTCCACGGGGGTATCGCCGTGTGAGATCTGGGTGGTGTTGCTGTCAATGAAGGCTCCATGACCGCCCAACTGCGCCATGCCCGCTTCGAACGATCCGCGTGTGCGGGTGGATGAGAAGAAGAACAACATCGCGAGCACCTTATCGCGTAAATAAGGATGCGGTTCGCCAAGCGCACGCTTGCGTTTCAAGTCCCAGGCTACTTCCAGAACAGTTTCGACTTCCTCTTTGGTGAAGTCAAGGTCGCCGATGAAATCACGACCGCGAAAATTTGTTTGCATAATATAGTCTCCTTGTTTTTTTCTGAAGTAATTGCTCACTTCATAATTTATTGATTCACTCTTAATGCTTCGCCTTTTATAAAACTGCCGTCTTCCCAATACAATCTTGCACCTTCGCAGTAACTAACAGCATCGCCCCAGGTGGAAAAATCAACATGAGGTAGGCAACCCACAACACCCAGTTCGACCACGCCGCCGTGATTAATGACCAGCGCTGATCTGCTTTCAGAGATCACTTCCAGCACGCTTTGATAATATCGAACCAATTTTTGCGCGTATCTGGAGGCAGCACCTTTCTTTGTTATGATCTCAGCGTAATTTACAAAAGGCTGAGGCCATGGAGCTTCCATCTCCACATCGCGTCCGTAAGTGTTCATCAATTCGTTTTGCTCATCCACGGCAAAGCCCATCGCAATGGCAGTCTCAAATGCGCGCGGAAGCGTGGAAGTCACCACACGGTCAAACGGACCGATATTCTGTCCGACCAAACGCGCAAGCGTTATGCCTGTTTGATTCAGGTGGTCGCTCATGGCAGAGCGGATCGAGTGGCGGCGAATTTCGAGTATCTTCATTAACCTGCAATGAGACTCGGAAGGATCGCGTAGAACTCTGTCGCCTTGACCATATCTGCCAAAGAGACGGAATCTCTGACTGTGTGTGCTGTCTCTTCGTCACCGGGGCCGAACCCAATGGAGGGAATACCCGCTTTACCAGCCCAGTAAATGCCGTTCGTGGAGAAACTCCACTTGCTGCTGGGGGCATCGGTCAAACCAATGGTTGTCCGTGCCAGCTGGCCCGCAGTTACGAGCGGATGTTTTTCATCCAAAGCCCAGGCTGGGAAATATTTATCAACAGGGAAAACGAAACCAGTATAGGAAGGCTCATCGTAAAAGAGTTCTTCCACTTTGACCGTATCCTTGAATTCAGCGGGGATCAGATCCTCGACCTGTTTCTTGACCTGTTCCTTTGTTTCGCCAAAGGTCATGCGGCGGTCTATATAAATGATGGCCTCATCGGGCACAGCATTGATGGAAGGAGTTTGCACCTTCATATCGCTGACCGTGATCTTGCCATGCCCCAAGAATTCATGGTCGCCAAGTTTAGGTTCAAGGTCTCTAATACCAGTGATAACAGGCAGTAATTTATAGATCGCATTATCGCCAAGGTGATTGCTCGCGGCATGTGCGGACTTGCCTTTGGCCGTGACCTTCATTTCAAGGCGGCCTTTATGACCACGATACACATTCATCTTGGTCGGCTCACCGATCACGACAAAATCTGGTTTGATATTTGGGTCAACTTCCACGAATGTATTGGGGGCGATGCCGTCACACCATTCTTCCATATTACCGAAGTAATAAGCGGTCCAGCCATCCAACAGACCCAGGTCACGCGCAATGGCCAGGCCATAGACCATGCCCGGTGTACTGTTCTTTTCATCACAGGCTCCGCGCGCGTAGAGAATACCGTCTTCCACTTTTCCGATAAACGGATCCCATTCCCATTCACTCGGGTCACCCACGCCGACCGTGTCAATGTGTGAATCGAACACGATCACTTTCTTGCCATTGCCAATACGACCAATGGTGTTGCCCATCTTGTCAAACCGCACTTCATCATAGCCAAGTTTTTTCATCTCGGCTTGAATGCGCTCACCCACAGGACCGATCTGCGATTCCATGGACGGAATGGCGCATATCTCACGCATGAACTTGATGATGTCGTCACGGGATGATTCCACACGCTTTTGAATTTCTTGAATTTTGTCTGTCATGATTTTCTCCTTATTAGATTACAGGTTTTCAAGTTTACAGGTTTGAATGTTTCAACCTAAAAACTTGCAAACTTTTTAACGATTTTTTAGCTTCCCACACGCCGCACAATATGAAAATGGAAATATCCCGGAATAAAGTAGCTTAAGGAATAATCCACCACCTTGCCTTCGCCATCGAACAATTGCGAATAAAAATGCAATAAGACATCGCCGCGCTGAATTTCAAGCGCCTTAGCGACTTCTGCCGTCGCGCCAATTGCGCTAACATTCGCGCGGGACGATGCCAGAGAATCGCCGCGAGCCTGTAAAAAATCGAGCACAGAACCGTGAAAATTTGCGGGCAGATCTTCAACATGCATCGAGTTCTCTGGCAATATATCAACCAAATAAGCAACCGGGCGGCTGTCGGTATTGACGACACGCTGCACCCGCGTCAAACGCGTGCCCACAGGAACATCCAAGGCGGCGGCAAGATCTTCATCAGCCAAAACCATCTCAACATTTAATTTAGTGACTGAAACTTCAAAGCCGAGGCGTTTTGCCATTGTCTCAAGGCTTTCAAGTACTTCAAGGCCGCTATCAAGCGCGGGAGATTTACCAACCACAAACGTGCCCGAACCCTGACGGCGGCGAATCAGACCCTGCGTTTCAAACGAGCGCATTGCTTCGCGAAGCGTGGCGCGTGAAACGCCCAGCTCTTTCGCAAGCTCGGGTTCAGATAATAAGCGCTGTCCTGCAGGCGTACGCGCAATCAAAGCGGCAAGGTCGGTTTGCAAACGGTGAAATGGGAAATTTGACATATTGCCTCAATCATCCAATACTGAAATAAAATCAAAATTTGTTACATCCACAAGCCCTTTGTCTGAAATGCGCAGTTCAGGGATTACCACCAAACCAAGCAAACTTAATTGCATGTTCGGGTTATTCAGTTCACTTCCGCACATTTTGAATCCCTCCAACACTGTGGCTGCCTTCTTCGCGACGATATCCGCGTGTTCATTCGACATCAAGCCAGCGATCGGAAGATCCACCAATCCGATCACCTGACCATCCATCACCACGATCTGACCGCCACCGCATTTTACAAGTTCATTGGCGGCAACCGCCATGCTCTCATCATCGGTGCCGACCACGATCATTTGATGGCTGTCATGCACAACCGTTGAAGCGATCGCGCATTTTCTGGTAAATTCGAAACCATTTACCAAACCAACCGTGACCTTACCTGTTGCGCGATGACGTTCCACAATCGCTATCTTTGCGAGGTCACGCTTAAGATCAGCTCTGACTTCGCCGTTTTGAGCAGTGACATTCATCCTCAAATGACGAGTCGGCGCTTGATTCTCGATCACACCGATCACATGCGCCTCAACTTCCGCCCCGTTGACTGCTCTTGTCTTAAGGATGAAATCCTGCGCCTTGAGCATCCGCTTCAAATGCACAGAGCTGGTCGCCCACTTTGGATATTTTTGTGGAGGCAGATCGATCAGCAGTTTCCCTTTTTCCGCAACGACCCTTCCTTTAGCGACCACAGTATCCACTTTGAAATTCTTCAGATCATTGACAATCAGCACATCTGCCCAGCGGCCAGGGGCGATCATACCCATTTCTTTGGTGAGCCCAAAATGCTCCGCTGAATTGATCGTCATCATTTGAATGGCCGTCATCGGATCAAGGCCTTCAGAAATTGCATGGCGCAGAACACGATCCATGTGACCATCTTCAGAGAGTGTCGCGGCATGAGAGTCGTCAGTGCATAGGATAAACCGGCGCGAATCCATTTTCTTTTCGGTGATGGCTTTTATGCCAACCGCCACATCATGCCAGGCAGAACCGTATCTCAGCATGGCTTTCATCCCCTGCCGTACACGCGCCACTGCATCTTCTATCCGCGTGCCTTCGTGATCATCCTCCGCGCCGCCTGCGACATATCCATGGAATGGCAGACCAAGGTCGGGTGATGCATAATGACCACCAATGGTTTTCCCTGCCGCATGAGTGGCAGACATTTCATCAAGTAATTTTTTGTCACCGTGGAACACACCGGGAAAATTCATCATCTCACCCAACCCGATGATGCCTTTCCACTGCATCGCCTCTGCCACTTCCTTCGGACCCAGGGAAGCGCCCGGAGTCTCAAAACCCGGCGAGGAGGGCACGCAGGAAGGCATTTGCACCCAGACATGGATCGGCTGTTTTTGCGCTTCATCCACCATCAACTTGACGCCTTTGAGGCCAAAGATATTTGCGATCTCATGCGGGTCAACGAAGATGCCGGTCGTGCCGCGCACCACCACAGCGCGCACAAATTCGGTCACCGTGACCATGCCCGATTCAACATGCATGTGCGCATCCAGCAAACCAGGCACAAGGAAGCGTCCATTCGCATCAATGACCTTTGTATTATCGCCAATGGAATGACTCGCATCCGGACCCACATATGCAATATGACCATCCACAATGGCAATATCAGTTTTTGGAATGATCTCACCTGATTGCACGCTGACCCATTTACCGGCGCGGATAACAAGGTCGGCATGTGCGCGTCCCATGGCGACATCTACAAGCGAACGAGTTAGTTTTGTGGAAGACGACATAAATCTCTCTTAAGGATCAAGATATCAACCCGACAACAACCAGCCAGCCAATGACCGAGACCGTAGGCATCAACAACAGCCATGACCAGGTTTCATTCTCTTCTTTTACAGCCCAAGCTGACCCTGCCTGAAAAACAGGCAGAAGCAGGGAAAACACACTGAATATGCTGGAGCCACTTAGATGATAACAAAATGGAATGATAAGCACAGCTCCGATCAAGACAAGCCCGGCTCTCTCAAAAACAATTCCGATCACAGAAACAAATATGGAGAGGGCGACAAACGGCCAACCGAAAATAATTGAAACCAGGATTTCGTTCATAGTCTATATTCATCCTTTTTTATAGATACGGCGTTATGCTGACTATCCGGACGTTGCCTGATCCATGATTCTCATCACCGGTTAACCGTACAGTAATCTTTTCGCAGCTTTATTATGTTTTTCGACCAGGTTACGTTCGTCCACGGTAACCAGTTGACCTTCTTTCACAACGAATTTTCCATTGACAACTGTGTAATCTACATTAATGGGCTGACCAAAAATAACCGCAGCGACGGGATCGTGCATACCTGCGTAACCGATCCGATTTAGATTGACGGCAAAAAAGTCAGCACATTTGCCTGCTTGTAAACTGCCGATATCTTTGCGTCCCAATACCGCCGCCCCTCCACGTGTGCCAAGGTAGAGCGCTTCGCGCGCGGTCATCAATTTGCGACTCGGATCATTCGAAAGCGAAAATCCGGTCATGCCGTCATTAACGCGTGACACTAACATGGCATTACGAACTTCAGCCAAAAGATGTGATCCATCATTTGAAGCAGAGCCATCCACGCCAAGGCCAACATTCACGCCAGCCTGAAGATATTTCTTGACCGGCGCGATCCCAGAAGCAAGCCGCATATTGGAGGTTGGGCAATGTGCCACACCGCATTGATGTTTTGCAAACAGCCTGATCTCTTCGTGATTGACCCAAACAGCGTGAGCGAACCATACATCATCACCGATCCAATCGACTGATTGCATGTAACCAACCGGGCGATGGCCAAATTTCTCAATGCAGAACTCTTCTTCGTCTTCAGTTTCGGCTAGATGGGTATGTAAATGCACACCATATTCACGCGCCAGTTTGGCAGATTGTTTCATCAAGTCGCCAGTGACGCTGAATGGTGAACACGGCGCAAGCACAATCTGAGTCATCGCACCAGTTTTGGCATCATGATATTTTTCAATGAGGCGCTGCGAATCCTTCAGGATATTATCTTCGGTATCCACCACAGAATCGGGCGGCAGGCCGCCTTTGGATTCGCCGAGACTCATGGAACCGCGGGACGCCTGCAGGCGCATCCCGATCTCGGAGGCCGCGGCAATTTCATCGTCAAGTTTTGATCCGTTCGGAAAAAGGTAGAGATGATCTGATGCGGTGGTACATCCCGAAAGGGCGAGTTCTGCCAATGCGGTCTGAGTCGAAGTAAAAATATCATCCGGGTTTAGCCGCGCCCAAATGGGGTATAAAGTTTTGAGCCAGTTAAAAAGGTTTGCATCCTGTGCGGCAGGCACCGCGCGTGTAAGGGTCTGGTAAAAATGATGATGAGTATTGACCAACCCGGGAAATACAACATGCCCTTTGAGGTCAAGGACTTCATCGGCAGTGTCCGGAAGCTCGCTCATTGGTCCGACCTCTTGGATGAGACCACGCCGAATAAAAAGACCACCCTCGGGGATCTCCCGTTGATGGTCGTCCATGGTAACTATATGTGCATTTTTTACGAGGAGAGTTGTCATGGTAGCCTTTTGCCTTAGCGGTTAGCTTGTAGCGATTAGTCTAGTTGTCTGACAACTTCAAGTGTAGCAAAAAAGAGGGCGGATGTCAATTAGAGTTTGAAAGTTTAAAACATTGCGTGGGAAAGTTGAATGCAAAAACAAATAGGAAGTGGAAAATAAGATATCGGTCATGCCATCTTGCGCTTCCAAGTAACTGGATTCAAATCGAGAGATTCCCGTTATTTTTCCTCAAGCGGATTGAAGCCTCGCCCAAGAATCTCCTGCGCAGGGGATACGATCACAAAAGCTTGAGGGTCTTCTTTCGCTACGGCAGTTTTCAAGTTATGCACTTCTGTGACGGTTAAGGCGCACATGAGAACAGTTCGATCAGCGCCTGTGTACATGCCTTTGCCATCAATGGCAGTGACGCCGCGCTTTAGATCAGATAAGATCCGATTTGAAACTGCTTCCGCATTACCAGTAATGATCAATGCAAGTAATTGGCGACGGCGCTGGCGGGGGGCAAGGATTGCGCGAATCCCTTTCAGTTTTTCATGGTCCGGAGGTTGAGAAGTCGCGGCCTCATCTCCAAATCGTGGAAGCACCTCACCTGAAGCACGCATCATATTGATCGTACCAACTGCAACAAGAGTTAGAAAGGTGTAAAACACCAAACCCAGTATGATCATGATCTGCCCGGGTAATGGACCGACCGCGGCACGGGTCAGGAACTCGTCCATATTCGCGGGCGAAGCCGGGAACAACCATATCTTGGCCACCCAGGAAGCGCACAGGATCAGAAATATCCAATAATAATTTCTACGCAGACGGCGTCCAAATGCCTCCCAAACTGAAATGGGGAAGCTGGGTGTAAGTAAGCTTTCGGCAAGATTTTCCGCCCATTCTGGCGAAGGGTGGAATGGCGGAACAAGCATGGCAGCGTAAAAATCCGTTTCCATTAAACGCACCCGATAGCTCCATAATTCATAATAACGATAACGCCGCGCTTCGATAAACAAAAACCATAAAACAAGCAATGTATTTATGAGAATAAGGGAATGATGAACATTCGATTGGCCAAAGGCGATTGAGAGTGTCGCGCCGGTGACAACAACCGCCCAGTTCGTAGTGGTATCCAAGCGCTGACGCCAAACATTGGCGCGTTGGATCTCAGCACGGAAGAAGTGCACCATCGCCGTAGTGAATTCGCTTGTTTTTAGGTGGTAACCGCGATACGTCCAGACAGACTCTTCCGGTTCATCCTGTTTTGGATTCTCTTTCGGTTTTGTGGATACCTTTGCCTTAACGGTCTTTTTTTTAGCAGCAGATTTGACGGTCATTTTAGATTCTCGTTGTCTGGATATTACAGGATGTGTTGAGTTTGCATACCGCAAAAGCTTTCCTGTTTTATCAGGACAGCCCTGGTCATGGAGAATAAACCTTTAAGAAACAATATTGATCATCATCAAGATACACATAGCAAGATACTATTAATATTCAAAAGATGATTACGAGAGCGGCATGGTTAAATAATCAATGCCCCTCTAACAAATCCTCGGCAGCATTTCACCTGCCAGCATGTCAATGACACGTGTGGTGCCATAAGCGGTCTTGAGTAACACACGCCCCTTTAAATTTTCTTGCACCTCGCCAATGATAACTGAATCTTCACCATAGCGAGCTTGCTGCATGACTGCAAGGACTTTTTCAGCGTCTTCTTTGGCAACAATGGCGATAAGCTTTCCTTCATTTGCGACATACAGCGGGTCAAACCCAAGCATTTCGCAGGCCGCATTGACCTCGGGGTGAACAGAGATGGCCTGTTCATTTAAAATTATCCCGATTTTCGATTGGGCGGCAATTTCATTTAACGTTGTAGCCAGTCCACCGCGGGTCGGATCGCGCAGGACATGAATGTTATTACTGACTTGGAGCATTGCATCGATCAAATGATTTAGCGGGGCAACATCGCTTTGAATTGCGGATTCGAATCCCAGTTCACCGCGCGCCCCGAGGACTGCGATCCCATGATCACCGATCGAACCAGACAGGATGACTGCATCGCCGGCTTTGGCATTCGCTCCGCTGATATTGATGCCTTCCCGTACAACACCCACTCCGGCCGTAGTGACATATAACCCGTCGGCTTTGCCGCGCTGTACAACTTTGGTATCCCCAGCCACTATTTGCACTCCCGCTTCTTCCGCCGCCGCCCGCATCGATTCGATCACACGTTTAAGTGTATCCATCGACAGGCCCTCTTCGAGAATGAATCCAGCAGTGATGTAAAGCGGCTTCGCGCCCAGCATGGCTACATCATTGACCGTGCCACAAATTGCCAGCCTGCCAATATCGCCGCCAGGAAAAAATAACGGGAAGACAACATGCGCATCGGTGCTGATGGATAATCGTCCATGTTCAGGCATAACCAACGCCGCATCGTCGCCGGCTTGCAATGCAGAATTTTGAAACGCAGGCATGAACATTTTCTGGATCAACTGGTGACTCATCCGCCCACCTGCGCCGTGTCCCATAACGATCTGCTCAGTATGCGGCAGCTGTGGAGCGCATACCGCACCTTCGATATTGATGGTTTCGTCTGTCATATCACCTCGTAAAAACTATTCCCTGTACCTGTAATACGCCGCGCACGCGCCTTCAGAAGAAACCATCGTTGCACCAAGCGGATTGTCCGGTGTGCATTGCTTCCCAAACGCGGAGCAATCATGCGGTTTTTTCAATCCTTGTAAAATTTGACCCGCGATACAGAGCGGGGATTCTTCCGCTTGAATCGCGTCCACGTCAAAGCGCTTCTCCGCGTTGAACTCATCAAATTCGGGCCGCAGCCCCCACCCGCTCATGGGAATCTCTCCGATACCGCGCCATTTGCGGTCACACTCCATGAATACTTTGTTGATCGCATCCTGGGCGGGCTTCAAGCCCTCCAGAGTTACAGCGCGTTGATAAGCATTGGCGACTTCCGCCTTGCCTGCCTCCAGCAATTGCACAGTGGTCAAAATTCCCTGCGCGACATCAAGCGGTTCAAAGCCGGTCACGACCATCGGAATCTTATACTTCTCCACCAGCGGTGGATATTCCCAATAGCCCATGATCGAACAGACATGACCCGCAAGTAAAAATCCCTGCACACGGTTATGCGGCGAACCCAAGATCGCGCTAATCGCCGGCGGCACTCGCACATGCGAAACCAGAATAGAGAAATTTTTCAACCCAAGCCGCTGTGCCTGTAAAACGCTCGTCACATTGGGCGGCGCGGTGGTTTCAAATCCGATCGCGAAAAAGACGACCTGTTTCGCGGGGTTTTGCTGTGCCAGTGTCACCGCGTCCAGCGGAGAATACACCACGCGCACATCACCGCCCTGCGCCTTGATCGAGAATAGATCACGCTTCGAGCCCGGGACGCGCAGCATGTCGCCATATGAACAAAAGATCACATCAGGGCGTGAGGCGATCTCCAAGGCTTTATCGATCAACTCCAATGGTGTGACGCAGACCGGGCAACCGGGACCATGCACCAGTTCGATTTGATGCGGCAGGAGCTGGTCAATACCATGACGGACGATCGCGTGAGTCTGCCCGCCGCAGATCTCCATCAAAGTCCACGGGCGGGTGACCGTGCGGTGAATTTCCTCGATGACATTTTTTACAAGCGCGGCATCGCGGTATTCAGTGACATACTTCATGTCTGTGTCTCTGTCCCCAATTGTTCTTCAAATTCGCCGATCTGCTTTAACAGATCAAGTGTCTCCATGGCTTCGGATTCGCTTAAGATACTGATTGCAAATCCGACATGGATCAAACAGTAATCATCTACTTTGGCTTCTACATAATCCAGACAGGCTTCGCGAAAGACTCCACCAAAATCCACCTTGGCCATTTTCAACCCGCCTTTTTGATAAATATCAATGATCTTACCGGGCACACCTAAACACATATTATCCTCTCAATCTGGCAGCGGCGATGGCAGCCTGTCCAAGGGAGAGTCCGCCATCATTGGTTGGGACCTCCCGATGAATATACACCCTGAAACCATTTTTTCGTAATGGAGCTAATGTTTTGCGTAACAGAGTAACATTCTGCCACACTCCACCTGATAACACAACAGATTGCAAATCCGACTCTCTGCTTATTTTTTTTACTACATTTAATACGGACTCTGCGAGACCATTATGGAAACGCGCTGAGATTTGCGACTTGGGAATTTCCATCCGCACATCCTGGATGATCGCCGCAAGCACATCCTTGACTTGTATGCAATTCCTTTCAATCGAAAAAGGATAGCTCTCCTGGGAAGAATCCGCCAACGCTTCGAACTCAACTGCGGCCTGCCCTTCGTAATTGACAGTTTGTCTGCCCCCTGCCAGCGCAGACACGGCATCAAACAACCGCCCCATGCTGGATGTTTGCGGGGTGTTGATCTTTTTTTGCAATTGGTTATGCAGTACAGTCAGTTCCTGTGCTGAAAATTCCTTCACAGGTGCAAGATCATCATCCCATGCCAAGCCCAAACTCCACAGTAAAGCCAGAGCCGCGCGCGCGGGTTTTCGAATCGCCGCATCACCGCCGGGCAACGGGAAATATTCAAGATGTGCCGCGCGTTGATAGTTTTTATAATCTGCGATCATGAATTCTCCGCCCCATATCGCGCCATCCTCGCCATATCCGGTTCCATCAAAGGCAACGCCAATGACAGGCTCGTCCAGTTCACGTTCGACCATGCAGGCGGCGATATGCGCGTGGTGATGTTGAACTGGAATTAAAGGCAGGTCTTCCCTTTCAGCGCGTTCGATTGCATATCGAGTCGCCAAATAATTTGGGTGCAGGTCATGCGCAATTGCAACAGGTTGCACTCGGAACAGCTTCTCAAAATATTCCACTCCCTGTTCAAACGATCTCAGCGTTTCATAGTTTTCCATATCACCAATATGGTGGCTCAGGAATGCGTAGTCACCGTTCGTAATACAAAATGTATTCTTCAATTCGGAACCCACAGCGAGCAGCTGGGGCGTCCCTTTGGTCAATTTCACCGGGAAGGGAGAGTAGCCTCTCGAACGGCGGATGGGATATGTCAATTTATGGTCGGGAGTTTCAGATCCATCAGAATCATCAAAAACCCGCACCACCGAATCATCACAGCGGATGTGAATATCACGATCATGCATCAGGAACGCATCGGCAAGCTTCGCGAGTTTTTCACGCGCATCGTCGTTATCCACGGCAATCGGTTCCTCAGAAAGATTACCGCTGGTCATCACCAAAGGAGCAAGCAGGGTTGATGAAGAATGAAGCGCGTTAAAGAATAGCAGGTAATGCAGCGGCGTATAAGGCAGCATCACACCAAGCCAATCCAGCTTCGGAGATACATCTTCCACAATATTTGATTCGGGCTTTCGTTTCAGCAAAACGATCGGGCGTGCAGAGGAGAGCAATAATTCGCGTTCATCAGCGCTTACAAAACAATGCTGCATTATCACTTCAATATTTGGCATCATCAACGCAAAGGGCTTATCTACGCGCAGTTTGCGTTGACGTAGTTCTTTGACGGCAGCCGCGTTGGTCGCATCACAGGCAAGGTGAAATCCGCCCAGACCTTTAATGGCAACAATTTCACCATTTGACAAAGCGCTGCGGGTTGCAGAAATCGCATCCTCTGAATTCGCCAATGCCCCCATATTCAAACGTTCAAACGTGACCTTTGGCCCACACACCGCGCAAGCCAGCGGCTGGGCGTGAAATCTTCGATCCAGTGGGTTTTGATATTCGCGTGCACAATCGGGACACAAGTCAAATCCCGACATCGTCGTCTTCGGTCTGTCATATGGAATATCCTTGATGATCGTAAAGCGCGGACCACAATTCGTGCAGTTGATAAACGGGTAATGAAAGCGGCGGTCATGCGGGTCAAAGAGTTCACGCAGACAGTCATCACATATCGCGACATCCGGCGAGATCGGCTGGAATGCGCCATCCAAGCTTTCAGAGTGGATGATCTCAAAGGCGCTGAATCCATTTTCAGGAAGGAAGGAAGCGGACAGCGTGTCAATATGGGAAAGCGGCGGAGCTTCATCATGCAAGGATTGAATAAAATCATCCAGAATATTTTTTTCGCCATCCACTTCAATATCTACGCCTGCGGAAGTATTCTTTACCCAGCCAGTCAATTTCAAGCGCACGGCAAGGTTATATACAAAGGGTCGAAATCCGACTCCCTGCACAATTCCTGTGATATGAATCCGCGCACGCTGCATCGGCTGTTAAGTGGGTTGTACGTTTTGGATTAGCCAATCCACCCAAGCATCCATCCCCTCCCCCGTGCGGCAGGAAAGCGGGAAGGTGGTGACGCCAGGATTAAGCGCTTCGACGCCGCGCTCGAAATAATCCATCCTGAAGTTGACATAAGGCAGCAGATCAATTTTATTAATGATCAGAACATCCACGCCGCGGTACATACCCGGATATTTATAAGGTTTATCATCACCTTCAGGAATGGATGCGATCAATACGGATTTGTGGGTACCGAGTTTAAAACTGGCGGGACAAACAAGGTTACCGACATTTTCAACAATGAGCAGGTCGAACTGACTCAGGGTGAGTTGATCCAGCGCACCGCGCAGCATGACCGCGTCGAGATGACAATCGCCCCCGGTATTGATCTGCACTGAAGCAAGCGCGCCTGCCGCCGCCGCTCGATCAGAGTCTATGGATGTGGCAATATCACCGTCAACCGTGGCGATGCGAAGCTTATCTTTCAGGCGCGACAGGGTCTGCTCGATGAGCGATGTTTTACCCGCGCCGGGTGACGCCATGATGTTGATGGAGAATACACCCGCAGAATCAATCCGCGCGCGATTCTCTTGCGCGAGATGATCATTTGCATTTAAGATGTTCTCAACAATGGGAATATTCTTCGCCATGCTACCTCCAAAATATTTTCTACGCAGATGAATTATAGTGTTAAAAGTGTACCGCACAACCGATCTTTATTTTATTCAACATCAATACTTTCGACTCTTAATTCCTCGCCTTTGCTGATTTTCACCCGCGGGCTGAGACAGTGCGGGCACTCGAAGGTCGTATCATCTGGCTCGAACACAAATCCGCAATCACGGCAGGTCAACTCCGCAGGGACTCTTGTAAAGTGCAGAAGTGCACCTTTGGCAATCGTACCATCGGCGATCATGTCCCAATAGAACTGAACCGAGTCATCCACGACACTGGAAAATTTACCAATGACCAGATGGATGTTTACAATGCGTGCAGCATTAGCTGCTTCGGCATGTTTAAGTGAAATATCAAGAATAGATTGCGTGATCGAAAGTTCATGCATGTTATTTTCTAAAGGGCCATTGTTCTTTGCCAATGGTTGTAAAGCTTTTCTGGCTAAAAAAAACGAATTTGAGCGAGGCTCCCCGCAACAATATTTCTATTTGGGGGATAAATCCGGTGAAAGATTCCATAGTTTGTTATTTCTCCACTAATTTTGTAGCATGATCCACTACGCCATTAATCAACTCAGCATGGATCCGTTTGAGACTTTCCGAATCCATCTTCTGCACTTTACGATCATAAGTTAGAAAACCATTGATCTCGATTTCCACATCTGTCGTTTGAGTATAAATCGCCGCAGCAAGTCCCTGTGCTAGTAGCGGTTTAAGTTCTTCTTCCAGCAAAGTTATATAAGCGCCTGTCAATGCTTCGGGGGTCTCATAATAGCGATATCCAAATTTTTTATTCTCATCCCAAAGATGGCCAGCCATCTTCAAACTGTATCCGCCAAATTCTGAAACGACAAAAGCACGCTGGTCAGGCCTGGGTCGCCTTATTTTCTTGAAATACACATGTTTACTTTGAAAATCCCCGCCGCCCTGGTCGAACCATCCCGAAGCATGATCCACCAAACGGGTCGGGTCATACCCTTTGACCCACTCCGCCACATCCGCAGATTGAAACTGCCCCCAGCTTTCGTTGAACGGAACCCACACCGCAATGCAGACCGCGTTATGCAAATGATAGATCATGTCTTTTAATTCGCTTCGATAGCGTTCGCGATTATCTGCATCATCGCGCCCGAAGCGGCTCAAGCGGCGTGTGTCGTTGCGATGAAAGCCAATCAGCAAGGCAAGCGGAGCAACCACTTCCCCATCGATCAAACCGCCGTTCGGCATATCCTGCCAGACGATCATCCCCAATCTGTCACAGGCATAATACCAGCGCAGCGGCTCCACCTTAATATGCTTGCGGATCATGTTGCAGCCGATCCGCTTTGTGTATTCAATATCAAACAACATCGCTTCTTCGGATGGCGGCGTATACAACCCATCGGGAAAATATCCTTGATCGAGCGGGCCATACAAAAACAACAGTTGATCGTTCAACGCAAATCGCTGATGACCTTTTGCATCTTTCACCAGACCAAACTTACGCATTGCGAAATAACTTCCCACCTCATCCACAACTTGACCATCACGAATCAATTGGACTTTCAGATCATACAAATGCGGATCATCAGGAGTCCATGCATGTGGATTTAGAATCTCGCCGCTTAACCGTCCCATCACCTGCCCGCTGACCGAGGAGATTTTTTCTCCGCTGCTGCTTATCTCTGCCACCACACTGAGACCATTCCCCTCGCCCCGAACTTTGACCTCCACTGATAGCGTTTCAGAATCCAAGTCAGGCGTGAGTTTCAGCGATTCGATACTCACCTCAGGCACAACCTCCAGCCAGACCGTTTGCCAAATCCCTGAGACAGGCGTGTACCAAATCCCTTTGGGATTCAGTACTTGCTTTCCCCGTTGTTGCAAGCCAGTATCGGTTGGATCCCAAACAGAGACAATTAATTCGTTCTCGCCATCGACCAGAAAATCTGAGATATCGAACGTAAAGGGAAGGTAACCGCCGCAGTGTTCACCAATGTGTTTGCCATTCACCCAGACAATACACTCATCATCCACTGCTCCGAAGTGAAGTAAAACCCTCACCCCGCCTTCGGGACCCCTCTCCCTAAGGGAGAGGGGAAAGGTACGCCGATACCATAAGCGTTGACTCGGCAACAGCGGTTTCTGCACGCCAGAGAGTTCTGATTCAACACAGTAAGGGACAAGAATTTTTCCGTCAAAAGTTTCTGGCGCAGAGTTTTCTTTGGGCAGAATAGCGTAATCCCAGAACCCATTGAGGTTGACCCAATCAGGCCGAGTCATTTGCGGACGCGGATATTCGGGCAAGGGAATCGGTGTAGCAGGCGTCCAGGGAGTTTTCATTGATTTACCATTTAGCGTGATGTTCTTCTGCAAAACCGATCAGGTCTCTGACATCTATCCTTTCGCCTTCGTCTGTGACCACAAAGCCGTTGTAGCGGCCAAACATCTGGTGGACTTTGCTCGTGATGATCCCAAGGTTGGTCTCTGCCAGACGGTCTTTGAAGGGAGTGAAGGTCAGGTCGAGGCGGTTCTCGGCGTCGGTGAATTTCCAGGGTTTCATGTAATCGCCTGAGGTGTAATCGAATTTGACCTGTTCAAGTTTGTGAATGCGATTGTTCAGGATGAGAGCATTTTCATCAGCCTTGGAGAGATCACCAAAGCCTTTGCCCATATTCAATCCAATCGTGCGGCCATCGGGAAGGAAGCCAGAAGCGCTTGCCCAATTCCAGAAGGATTGATATTCCCATACACCGCGTCCCCAATCCAGCGAACCAAGGCAGTTTTTGGGATTGAGCGGTATTGTGATATCGCCATATTTGATTATCCCGTCAGCAGGCAGACAGTTGATCTTGCGATTGTAGTAGAAACGTTTCTGTCCAATGGGAATGACAATATTCATTGACTCATGTTCTGACGAAGTTTGCAAATCAATCTCGAATCGAAGCCCTCGCCCATCGTGGAAGGAAGGCCATGAGACAGATAAATGCCGATGGTCAGCGAACAGGCTAAAGTCCAGTTTGAGGCGGGCGTCTTCAAAGTGACTATTCCCTTCAGTGGAGTTGCGCGGCAGCGTCACACCTTTTCCAAATGGAACAACGATCCCTTCTTCGTGCAGTTCGCCAGTTTCAAAATCCATGGTGTAGACAAAGAGATTGCCTGCGTACCCGAGATCGGCGATGGTGGCGGAAAAGAAACGCTTGGGCGTGAACACGGCGTAATAATCCCAGCGTTTGATACGGAAGCGCTGCAAGGGTGTGAGGGCGTAAAAGCGAGCGGCCTCAAGGTTGCAATCAAGAATGGGTTGGCGCGCCCAGCCGATTTGAGAAAGCTGTCCGTTCGGTTGCAGCAGTGGACCTGCTTGAGTTAACTCAGTTTGCATGATGTCTCCTTTTATTCGTTGACCCACACCGTCATCGTAGACTTGCCACGATTGCCCCACAGATGATAGGGGATAAAAGTGAGCGGACGTCCTGTTTTTGCCTGCCCAATGATTTTGGTAATTCCACCTAATGTAATTCGGTCAAATACAGAATCTAGGGAAGCTTTATCTATCGCGGCATTGAAAATATTCGCATCGGGATTGTCTACACTTTCGAGACAGTAGACCAACGGTCCGCGAGTGATGGCGACTTTGCCTTGATGCCCTTTGACTTTAGGATGAGTTCGACGCAATTGAATTGGCATGTCAAAGTTCAATTCAACGATATCACCAGAATTCCAAATCCGTTTGAGGTTCAACCATCTGCCTTCGCGTGGATCGTAGCCCGAAGCTGTGATCTCGTTTTGCTGAGGCGGAGGTGAAACGGTAAAGAATTCCCCGTTACAAGAAACACGAGTTGCCTCGACATCACACCATGAAGGCAGGCGAAGGTTCAAGGTGAATTCGGATGGAACGGAAGGGTCAACTGTGATCTTCACTTTTCCTGCCCACGGCAATTCGGAGCGGATATCTATTTTGGCTAATTCATCGTCATATTCACTGCTGATGTATTGATGAATAAAGATCTCATCTTGTTTGGACGAGTAAATATATTTTCCCAAGCCTGCCCATGTGCGCGAGAGGTTGGATGGGCAGCAGGGGACAGAATACCACGGCTTGCGCGTGACTCCGCCACGGCAAGTAAGCGGATTGTTGTAAAGATAACTGGTGCCATCCAATCCCATGCCAACGGCAGCGGCGTTATAAAGCTGCCATTCGAACAGATCACTATATTTGGCTTGGTTCGTGAGTTGCGCCATTTCCCAATTCCAGAACAGGCTGGCAAGGGCGGCACAGGTTTCAGCGTAGGCGTATTCGGGGTCAAGTTCGTAGTCGTTGCCGAAGCCTTCAGAGCCAGGCACTGAGCCAATTCCGCCAGTGACGTACATGCGGCGCGTGACCATGCTTTCCCATACCTGCTCCAATGCGCGGACGAGAGTCTTGTCACCATTTTCACGGGCGAGCATGGCAACGGCTGTTTCAAGATATGCAAAGCGGACAGAGTGCCCAACTGGCACAGTCTGCTTGCGGATGGGAGTGTGCTGCTGAAAGTATTTTCCGCTCAAGGCGTTGATCTGCCAGCGCAATCTCGAATAACGCGGTTGTTTTGATGCGTTGTCAGGCGGGAGTTGGAAAGGCTTGAATTCTGGATGCGCGGAAAGATATTCCTGCTTTTTCTGTTTAATAAAATTACGGCGTTGATCTACGCTGGAGTTCTGGCGAATGAGCGAAAGTGCAAACAGTGGATTACGTCCGCGCTGCTCGATGAATTGACGAGCCATTTCGAGATACGGTTGATGATCTGTAACCTTATACAAACGCAGCAATGCAATCTCGATCTCTTCGTGACCTGGAGTATGGTCTGTGCCTTTGCCAAGAAAATCTTCCACGATGCGGTCTGCGGCACGGCGGGCAATCGTGAGCATATCTGTGCGGGTGGTGGCTTCGTAGTGCGAGACACCTGCTTCGATCAAATGTCCGTGGCAATAAAGTTCATGTTCGATCTGTAGATTCTTCCAGCGGTCATTTGGGAAGTGGATCTGATTGTAGGTGAAGATATAACCGTCGGGGAGTTGGGCTCGTGCTACCAGCGTAATGAATGCGTCCATAACGGAAGCAAGTTCGGGCGTGGGAAAAGAGGCGTAGATTCGGGAGGCTGCATCCAGCCATTTGTAGGCATCTGAATCAGCGAAGAACCAGCCTTCGCGGAAGCCATCCACATCCCCTGCTGCAATGCGGAAATTTTCGATACATCCCGAAGCCTCAAGCTGCTCCCATTGATGAAAGATCGCGCGCTGGGCGTTGACCTCAAGACGGTCGTGCCAGAAACCAGATGTGATTTTTGTTTTCATAATCTTATTTTGTTGGGGCGGATCGCGATCCGCCCTTGTGATCGTTGATAAAAAAGAGCGGGATGAGCGCGAGCAGGCTAATGACCGAACCAACTTGAAAGATGATCGGAGCTGGCACAAAACCAGCTTGACCGTTGAGAGTGGTCGGCGCGCCGAAGTTCTGAATCAGCGTTGAGCCGAGCCACGGGCCGATGACCATTGGAATGGCAATCCAGAAGATCATGCGGATGCCGAGGAACTTGCCGCGATTTTGTTCGGGGAGTAAATCTTTGAGCCAAGCCACAGACGCGATGCCCATCGCAACGGAGAATGCCTGCCAGAGCAACCCTGTGAGCGCGAGCAGGGGCAGGCTCTTTACAAGCGAAAGCAAAATGCCGCCGAGGCTGCTGACGATGGTGGCGAAGAAAATCATGTTGCGCTTGTTCCATTTGTCTGCGAGCAAGCCGAAGGGAATGGCAAAGACCGCGCTGCCCAACATGACCGCGCCGCCGATGATGCTGAATTCGGTTTTTGTGACGCCGATATAATTTTCAAGGTAGATGATGAGATAGGGCAATGAGACTTGCATACCAATGCTGCTCAGCATGATGAAGATGAGAATGATGAACAGTTCGCGATTTTCTTTCAAGGTGTTGATGTCGAAAAGTTCAGCGAACTCGGAAAGGAAGGAACGCTTCGGCACTTCGCTCTCGGCGGGGAGTTTTACATCTTGAAGCATACTGCCAGCGACAACGCCAACGACGATGACGATGCCACCCAGTAAATAGAAAAATGTGAAATAGCCAAGGCTGTCGATCAACATCCCTGCCGCGACCATCGCGACGATTTGCGCGAGGAAGACGCTCAGGTTGAGTACGCCTTCCACTCGTCCACGGGTTTCGGTGGTGGCGATGTCGGTTGTCCATGCACTGAAGGCTGCGTCGTTGGCAGTGGAGCCGAAGAAGGTCATGATCGAGTCTGCGACGACGACCATGATGATGGCAATGCTGGTCGTTTGGATATAAGCCACCGTTGGGAATAAAACAGTGGAAAGTCCCCATAAGATGTAGCCCACCAAAATAAACGGACGCCTTCGTCCCCAACGTGAGCGGGTGCGGTCACTGAGTGTGCCCATAAAGAGCGTGGTCAATGTGGCGGTAATGGCGCTGCCAGCCACCATCCACGCCACGGGCCGCGGATCGGGCGTGATGGTGTCGTAAACGAATGTGTTGAACCAGGAATTTTCGACAGCCCAGGCGATCTGCCCCGTGAGGGCAAGGGCGAACATGACGAACCAGGTGCGTGAGGAAAGACGTGAGGATGAAGTTGGCATGGAGTCCTTTTATAGAGATCAAACAATAGATCGGCCTTCGGGTTTCGGCAAATCGCCAAGGTGAAGTTGATCGCCATTCACCAGATGACGAGTGGCCATCCATAATCGCCAAGTCTGATGTTCATACTTCAATTTTACGGCATAAAAGGAATGGTCGGCACGCTAATCCGAATCAGGACAGCAGCTTCGAGATCTACAAGATATAGCTGATGGCCTATATCTTGTAGATAATTCCTGTATAAAAGCCGCATGCCTCAACAATTTGATCAACATCGCAGCTTTCATTACGCATGTGAGCCAGTTTATATTCTCCCGGTCCAAACCCAATTGTGGGTATTCCCATACTGACCGGGGTAACGGCATTGGTACTGAAATCCCAAAAGTCAAACTCGGTCGGTTCTTTTCCAAAATTTTCGGAATACGCTGCAATACAAGCTTTTGTGAGTTCGTGATCCAGATCAATTTTCCACGCCAGATGGAATGGTTCATACTTGATATCCATTCCAGTCCAACTTTTCTGTATAGCGTTCCCACTTCCCAAGTTGCGTTTTTGCCTTCCACGAGTTTATCCATTTCCTGTCTGATGGCTTCTTCAGATTCGCCTGGAACCATTCTTCTATCCAGATAGACTTCACACTCCGAAGGTACAGCGTTCAGAGATGCGCTAACGCTGGAAATTCTAGACATAACCAAGGTTCTTTTTGGTCCCGCTTTTTTCATAAGTTCGATGTTCGTCTTTTCGACCCGCTGAATGATCTCAGCCATTTCATAAATCGCATTGATCCCTTTTTCGGGAGCCGATCCATGAGCCGAAACGCCAAGTGTTTTAATGGATACTTGCGCCTTCCCTTTATGTCCGAGCGTAATTTTATTATTGGAAGGCTCACAGATGATCACATAATTTGGTTTGAATTCAAGTTCCTTGAATAAGTGTTTCAAATTTTCCCCGTCGCAATCTTCCTCAAAAACGCCGCAGGAAACGTAAATGGACTTGCCAGAAGCAAGTCCCGCCTTCTTTGCGATCGAACCAGCATAGATCGAGGCGGCTATGCCAGATTTCATGTCAACAGAGCCTCTGCCATGCAAACATCCATTTCGGATCGCACCGCTGAACGGCGGAATATCCCATTTTTCCTCATCATTTACCTCGACCGTATCCACATGGGAGTCAAACATGATAGCCTTTTCGCCATTGCCAATTCTCCCTACAATATTTCCCATGGAATCAATGATCACCTCATCATATCCAAGAGCATGCATTTTTTTCTCAATGAGTTTGATAATTTCCCCTTCCTGCCCGGACATACTCTTCACCCTTACCAGACTTTGGGCAAACTGGATGAGTTCTTCTCTTAGTTCTGGAGTAATCAAATCCAACATTTTCATCATTGCCTCTTTTTTTTCTGGGCGTACTTTTTTAGAAACAGCCAATATATATCTGCAATCACTTAAGCTGTCCAACCGCTCGTATGGGGAGTGCATGAATTACCCGCCCTTTATAGCCTGTCATAGTTTCGGCCATGCAGAGCGAGTTATAGATCGCCTCTTCAGTTGCTTCGATGGCAGCCTGAAACAATGGTGACAGTTGTGCATTGGGCACTTCAGGATACGCCCAGACCTGAGCCCGGCGTTCTGAGGTTCTGCGGACTTCCTCTGCAGTTGAAAACGCGATCACATAATCTCCAGATCCATTGCTCATGGATGCTCCTGTTCGAGCAAGCCCGGCGAGTCCGCGTTTGGCAAGGCGCTTGAGGTTACGGTCAAACAAAGGCGCATCCGTTGCGATGATGATCATGACCGAGCCATCGGCTGTTTGATCTGCCAGTTCATCTTTCAGGTAATATTGACCAAGTTCTTTTCCAACGGGGATTCCGTTCATTTGCAACACACCACCGAAATTAGACTGCACCAAAACGCCCAGGGTATATCCACCGAGGTTTCCTGGAAGAATGCGCGAACTCGTACCGATGCCGCCCTTCCAGCCGAAACAAACTGTTCCAGTCCCAGCACCCACGTTTCCTTCCGTGACAAGACCTGTACCAGCATGCTCAAGCGCAAATTTGACATGCTCTTTTGTGATCGAGAGTTTGCGGATGTTATTCAACATCCCGTCATTGGTTTCACCTACAATGGGATTTACGCTTTGAACCTCTTCATTGCCATTTTGATTCAAAGTCCATTCGATCAATGCCTCCGAGGCACGCGGAACCGCAAGAGTATTCGTCAAAATGATCGGTGTTTCAATTTCGCCCAGTTCTTCGATCTGAGTGGAACCAGCCAATTTCCCAAACCCGTTCCCAACCACGACGCCAGCTGGCACTTTATCCTGATAGATATTTCCTCCATGCGGCAGGATGGCGGTCACGCCCGTTCGAATATCGTCACCTTCGATCAAGGTAAAATGCCCCACCTGAATCCCAAAAACATCCGTGATGGAATTCAGCTTTCCCGTTGGCAGAATACCAGGAGCAAACCCCAATTCCCTTGCGCGTTTTCTTGGACTATCCATATGATGTGTTCCGTTTAATCGCATCCATTAAAACCGTTCGTTGTTGATCAAATATCCATGGACTGCGGACTCTGGTCAGTTGCCGCATACAAAGTCCATATAATGAAGCTGATATTGATGCGACAATTTTACGTTATTAATTCTAAAAAGCCGATCAAGGCAGAAAGTGGTTTGTTTCTCAGTTCCCAGAAGCCGCCATTTCTTTTTGATGATCTAGGAAATACCGTATTTAACTACCGCTCATAGCACCTGCCCGGGATATAATATCGCTATTGGCCAACCGTAGAGCGATTTCCTGCGTGATACAAATTCGCGTCCGCAATTTTATTAGGCGCACACGAAGGGAGAGCGGGGCTTCCCTCGTTGAGAGGATTCAGTGCTTTTGGTGAATTTTCCCTTTGACTTTTGTCCGGCAGATCCGCCCCGCGCACGGCTAAGATTACCATTAACTTTTCAAACCTAATATCTAAAGGAGAACAAAGATGAGCGAAAACAGCAAGTGCCCAATAACAGGTAGGGCTGGCCAAGGCACATCAAACCACGACTGGTGGCCCAATCGACTAAACCTGGGCATTCTTCACCAGCACGCGCCAGCCTCCAACCCGATGGATCCCAATTTCAACTACGCTGAAGAATTCAAGAAAATTGACCTGACTGCGGTCAAGAAAGATCTTGCCAAACTGATGACAGACTCGCAGGAGTGGTGGCCCGCGGATTGGGGTCACTATGGTGGTTTGATGATCCGCATGGCCTGGCACAGCGCGGGCACGTATCGCACCGCGGATGGACGTGGTGGTGGCGGAACGGGCAATCAGCGTTTTGCGCCGCTCAATAGTTGGCCTGACAATGTTAACCTCGACAAGGCACGCCGCTTGCTTTGGCCCATCAAACAGAAATATGGAAACAAACTCTCATGGGCTGACTTGATGATTCTGGCGGGCAACGTGGCGCTGGAGTCGATGGGATTCAAGACCTTCGGTTTCGGCGGGGGACGCGCCGACATCTGGCAGCCCGAGGAAGACATCTACTGGGGCAATGAAGAGACCTGGCTGGGCGACAAACGCTACAGCGGCGACCGCGATCTTGAGAATCCGCTGGCTGCGGTGCAGATGGGTCTGATCTATGTGAACCCCGAAGGTCCCAACGGCAACCCTGACCCTGTGGCCTCGGGCCGCGATGTGCGCGAGACGTTCGCCCGCATGGCGATGAACGATGAAGAAACCGTCGCGCTCGTCGCCGGTGGACACACTTTTGGCAAAGCGCACGGCGCAGGCGACCCAAAGTTGGTCGGACGCGAACCAGAAGCAGCTCCGTTGGAAGAAATGGGCTTGGGCTGGAAGAACAGCCTCAGCAGCGGCGTGGGCGTTCACACCACCTCCAGTGGCATTGAAGGCGCGTGGAAACCGAACCCCACCCAATGGGACATGGGCTACTTCGACATGCTCTTTGGCTACGAGTGGGAACTTGTCAAAAGTCCCGCTGGTGCGCAACAGTGGCAACCGAAAAATTGCAAGCCCGAACACATGATCCCCGACGCGCACGACCCGTCAAAGAAGCACGCGCCGATGATGACCACCGCTGACCTCTCGCTGCGTTTTGACCCGATCTACGAACCCATCGCACGCCGTTTCCACAAGAATCCCAAAGCGTTTGCAGATGCCTTCGCCCGCGCCTGGTTCAAACTGACTCACCGCGACATGGGACCCAAAGTCCGCTACCTCGGACCAGAAGTTCCGAAGGAAAATTTGATCTGGCAGGATCCGCTCCCTGTAGTTAATCACAAGTTGATTGGCGCGAAGGATATTGCCACACTAAAGAAGGATATTCTGGCTTCGGGTCTTTCTACGCCTGAGCTTGTTTCTACAGCCTGGGCTTCTGCTTCCACCTATAGAGGATCGGACAAGCGCGGCGGCGCCAACGGTGCGCGCATCCGCCTTGCCCCGCAAAAGGATTGGGAAGTCAACCAGCCTGCGCAGTTGGCGAAGGTGCTCAAGAGATTGGAGCGCATTCGCAAAGAATTCAACAGCGCCCAGTCTGATGGCAAGAAAGTCTCACTTGCTGACCTAATCGTTTTGGGCGGCTGTGCCGCAGTTGAGGCCGCAGCGAAGGCTGCTGGTCACGCGCTGAAGGTTCCCTTCACACCGGGCCGCACCGACGCCTCGCAAAGTCAGACCGATGTTGAATCATTCGCCGTTCTGGAGCCCCAGGCCGACGGATTCCGCAATTATCAAAAGACGGCCTTCACCGTATCGGCCGAGGAAATGCTTGTAGACAAGGCTCAACTCTTAACCTTGAGCGCACCAGAGATGACAGTGCTTGTCGGCGGCCTGCGTGTACTAGGCGCTAATGTGAACCAGTCAAAACATGGCGTGTTCTCAAAACAGGCCGATACGCTGAGCAATGATTTCTTCGTCAACTTGCTAGATATGGGAACAATCTGGAAGTCCACATCTGATATCGGAGACACCTTCGAAGGGTGCGACCGCAAGACAGGTGAACTTAAGTGGATCGGTACCCGCGTCGACCTGGTCTTTGGCTCGAACTCGCAGCTAAGAGCCCTGGCCGAAGTTTATGCGCAAAGTGATGCAAAAGAGAAGTTCGTGCGTGATTTCATTGCAGCCTGGAACAAGGTCATGAATCTGGACCGATTCGATCTTATCTAAGACAACAAGCAGGGCTGTCCTGATAGAGCAAATTAGCCACACCCCGAATGGGCAGAATAAAAAAAAGCTGGCGGAGATAATCTCCGCCAGCTTTTCACATAGTACGTGCAAAGCGCGCCAATCGCAGCTCCGCAATTTTAAGTGGCATTGACAGAAAATCTAAATTTACCACGTAGAGCCGCAGTTCTTAAAGCTGTATGGGTTTCTTTGCGCTCCTTGCGAGCTTTGTGGTTCAAAATAAGACACCACAAATAAGTCTAGTCCTATCCCAGTCGTTGAAACGCCAGTTTATTTATCTTTTTAGCCCCCCCCGATTCTTATCTCATCCTTTGCTGTGTAAAAAGCAATTGTGAGTGATGGTAAACTCCCATAAAACTACATAGGATTTGGATAAAAGAAACAATGCGAATAAACAAGGATTTTCTTGCCGGCGCACGAGGCGCGCTGCCCATCCTGATCGGAGTGGTTCCGTTTGCCATGATCTCAGGAGTGGCTGCCGTCAGCGTGGGATTAACTTTTTTTGAAACCCTGGGAATGTCAGTGCTGGTATTTGCTGGAGCGTCGCAGCTTGTGGTGTTCCAATTGATGAGCGCCGGCAGTCCCTGGCTCATTATGGTACTGACAGCATGGGTGATCAACTTGCGTTTTACCATGTACAGCGCAACCCTGGCTCCTTATTTGCAAAAGCTTTCACTATGGCAAAAGGCTTTGCTGGCATATATGCTCTCAGATCAGGCATTCGGAGTTAGTTTGACTCATTTCGTGACAAATGAAACGGTCAGTCATCGCTGGTTTTATTTTGGTTCGGCACTGACCGTCTGGGTTGCCTGGCAGATCAGCGCCGTTATTGGGTCGCTATTAGGCGCGCTTGTGCCAGCTAGTTGGGGTTTCGACTTTGCCTTTCCGCTCAGTTTTATGGCATTGATGTTCGGATCATTGCGCGACCGCCCGACAGTGGTTGCCGCGCTCACGGGAGGAATCATAGCAGTACTCGCCAAGGGATTACCGTATAACATCGGCTTGGTGCTCGCTACCTTTCTTGGCATTGCCGCTGGTTATCTAGTGGAAAATCGAAGGACCGCATCGTGAGCAAAACACAGATTTGGCTACTTTTTATTACCATTGGAGCAGGCACGTTCCTGCTCCGCTTCCTATTTATTTACCTATTCGGGAAAATTGCAATGCCAGATCGGCTGCGCCATGCCTTGCGCTTTGTGCCTGCGGCCGCACTGGCAGCATTGGTCTTCCCAGCCCTTACTCACCCAGCCGGGCATCTTGACCTTTCACAATATAATTTCCGCTTAATGGCTGGCCTGGTCGGTGCTGTGGTGGCCTGGAAAACACGCAATGTCTTGCTCACCATTTTAGTTGGGATGACGGTATTGTGGATTTTGGAATTGGCTTTTGGGGGCTAATAATGGACGACCATTCGTGCAATTATGAATGATTTTTATTCCGTTTTTAATGGACAGTGTTTTTTCTGATTTCATATCGCGCCTCAGATGAGTAGTTAAAAAAATAAACAACCGATACTCACTGTTTATACTTCATCTCATTCTCCAGGTTTCGTAAGTATTTACAGAAAAAAAAATAGCGAAGGATTGGATGTTGGCACATCCAATCCTTCGCCAAGTCTATGTCGGACAGATTATTTCAGTTTAAACTTTGCCACCACTTGCTGCAACTTCTGAGCCATCTCCATCAGGGAAGTGGCGGAGGCAGAAACCTCTTCAACCTGGGCGGAAACTTCCTCGGTGGAGGCGGAGACTTCCTCGACAGACGCGCTGTTCTCTTCGCTGACACTGGCGATGTTCTCGATGGCCTGGGTCAGCTCTGTGGAATTGGCAGCCATCTCTTCGGTGGCGGCGGTGTTCTCTTCGATCACGGCTGAGACCGCGTCGACCGCTTCGACCAGTTCAGCGGCGGCGGCGCCGACCTTGGCGGCGGTGTTGCCCGCCTCTTCCGCCTGCTTGTAAACGGATTCCGCCGCACCGAGGATGTTATCGAGCACCTCGCCAGCCGAATGAGCGCGTGTCACACCCAGCTCGACTTCCTGAGCGGAGGCTTGCATGGCGGTCACGGCTTCACTGACGGTCTTCTGGATGCCCTTGATGAGGGCGGCGATCTCCTTTGTGGCAAGGCTGGAGCGTTCGGCCAGTTTGCGGACTTCATCGGCCACGACCGCGAAACCCTTGCCCTGTTCACCTGCGCGGGCGGCTTCGATGGCGGCGTTGAGCGCCAGCAGATTGGTTTGAGAGGCAATGTCTTCGATGGTCTCGACGATGGCACCGATCTCCTCGGAGCGGGTGCCCATCTCTTCGACCTTGGTGGCGGAGAGACCGACCTTGGAGCGGATGGCTTCCATGCCAGTGATGGTTTCCTTGACGGTCTTGGCACCGTCGCGGGAGTAGGTGGCGGCTTGAGCAGAGTCACGGGTGACGGCCTGCGCATTGGCAGCGACCTGTTCGATGGCGGTGTTGATGCGGGAGGTGATCTGTGAAGCCTGGGAGATGGCTTTGGCTTGTTCCTGAGCGCCCTTGGCGACGCCGTCAATGGCGCGTCCCATCTGCTCGACGGAGGCGGAGGTCTTGGTGACGCCTTCGGTCTGCTGGGCGGTGCCGAGCGCGACCTGTTGAATGGTGGTGGCGATCTGGCTGGTGGCTTCGCCGGATTGTTCGGCGGCGGTAGTCAGTTGGGCTGCGGCGATGGAGACGGAGTTTGCGTTTTCGGCGATCTGGCTGACGGCATCGCGCAGACCGGCGATCATCTTGGCGAAGGAGTTGCCGAGTTCATCTTTGGGTGATTTCGGGGTGACTGTAGTGGTCAGGTTGTTTTCAGCAATAGCTGTTGCAGCCACGCCCATGCCCTGCATATAGTTGATCAGCGCATCGAAGGCGTTGCTGATGTCGCCAATCTCGTCTTTGCGTTTGCGGACCGTGTCCTTCTCAGCTTCGCTCACATCACGCACCATGTCGCCGACCGAGAGGGCTTTCGCCAATTTGGTAAGGAATGCCAGCGGGTTGGCGATACTGTTGGAAATGACAATCCCAAGGATCAATCCAAGCAAGATCGCAACGACAACAGCTATGATGGTGAGCGTGATCGCGCTGGATACGGCACTAGCGCTGGTGCCTTTTGTAGCTTCAGCTGCCAGCCAGCCGGCATCTTCCGCCGCCATTGCGTTTTCCTGTACTTTCAAACCAATAGAGTTCATATCAGCCAGGATGGCGGTTAATTCATTGTCTTTGGCCACCCAGCCTTGTGCAGCCACGTAATACGCATCAGTTGCTGTGCGTGCTTCATTAATCTTTTGCTTATCTGCAGCCTGCGTGCTTACTCTTTCCAAATCTGTATAGCGTACACCCAATTTCTTAATATTATCTTCCAACGAGGTGTAATACTTTTGATCGCGATAGAGCATATACTTGTTCTGGTCAATCCGGGTCATTAACGCAGTCTCCCAAATATCAACCGATCGGTGTTCTTTTCATCAGTCAATCCGGTCTTGTCATTGAAAAATGCACGGGCGAGGTCGGTCACCTTGGTGCCGTTCTCCGCCATGACTGTGGCCAGTTGGGCATTTTCTTCCAATGCCGCTACGCCCTGATTGTAAAGGTCTTTATACTGCAAAGTGACCGTTCGAACTTCCTGTGATTTTGCCAGCAGGTCTGTATCGTTATATTCTTTGGCGACCTTGTCCACTTCATCCAGCGCAGCAATGATCTGGTCAATATTGTTCATCGCAGACGCCTGAAATTGCGTGCGGTCTACACGTGTATCGTTGGCGCCCAGCAGGTATTGCTTCTCATCAAGAATAGTGCGCAGGGCATATCGCTCAACAGCAGTAGCATTCTTAACGGAAGGTACGCGCTGGTTGACGATCTCTTTAATGATGTTGTTGACGTTATTCAGGTTGAAATAACCCAATCCTCCCAGCACGCCTCCCACGAGTAGTACAAGCACCAGAAAAGCCCCAAGCAACTTCACACCCATTCGTAAGTTATTAAACCATTTCATATCAATCTCCTTCAATTCTTAATTTGACTGCCTTGTATGAAGCTATATTTATTTCAATTTTTTAAACCACAAGTGCTTCAAGCACCTGCTGGTCGTTTAGATCAAGCACTTTGCCTAGTTCCAACAAAATAATCAAACGGTTCTCCAGTCGGACAATGCCTTTTAAGAATACAGAATTGACCGAGTTGACCATCGGGGGCAGCGGCTCGATCAATTCATCTGAAACCCGCAGGACCTCTGAGACCCCGTCCACGGTCACGCCCACCTTGATGCTGCCCATCGTGACGATGATGATTCGCGTCTGGCGCGTATCTTCTTTTGGCTGCAGGGCAAAGCGCGAACGCAGATCGATCACCGGCAAGACACTGCCCCGCAGGTTTGTGACTCCTTTTACATAAAAAGGAGATTGCGGCAGTTGTGTGATCGCCTGCATCTTGATGATGCTCTCAACCACAGCGATGTTGATGCCGTAGAATTCATTTGCCAGTTCAAAGATCACGAGTTGTTGTTCCATATTTTTATCTCCACAGAGTTATTTCAATTGACGGATCTGATCATTGATTTATCGCTGATCCCATAAAAAAAGTAAATTTTTTACCAAAAATTGCGAAAGAAACCCATTGTTTTTGCCATGCTTTAGTATAGGTTCAAAGGGGAGATTCTCAATTCGTTTAACTACGTAAAAACCGCATGTAAAACTACTTAATATTTGAAAGGAAGCCTGTGCAACCCATCAACTCGGTTTCTGGTTTATTGGAATTAAGTACTAATACGGATGGCAGGATTGCGATAATTCCGCTATTATGATTTTATGGTGTAAAAAAACCGACGTTAGTTGGCTTGGACAAGTCGGGTTGGAAGGAATGTGCTCATGGGCAAAATAATTCGGATCTTATTTATTGAGAACCAGCCTTCTGATGCAGAGCTGGCAATGAAAGAGATCACAAAAGAACTTACGGATTGTGAATTCCAGCGTGTGGAGACCGAGTTGGAATTTTTGGAAGCAGTCATAAAATACGAGCCGGATCTGGTACTTTCCGATTATTGGCTGCCGCATTTTAGCGGCATGCGGGCACTGGAAGTGTTACAGGAAATTGCGCCGCTGACTCCCCTGATCATCTACACCGAATCGAAAAATGAAGATATTGCTGTAGAGTGTATGAAAGCGGGGGCAGTTAACTACATCATCAAGGAAAACCTAAAACGTCTGGGGACAGCTGTAATTCACGCGCTTTCTGAGAAAAAAATGCAAACTGAGCAAAAAAAAGCCGAGGAAAAATTACTCGACTCGGAAAGCAAATTACGCAAGGCGCAGCACTTCGCCCACATGGGCAGTTGGACATGGAATATCAAGACCAATCACCTTGACTGGTCGGATGAGATGTACAACATATTTGGCCTGGAAAAAGAAACATTCTCAGGAGATCTTGCTGAAGTGATCGCGCAGGCGATCCACCCGGAAGATCGCGCTGCAGTGGAACAAAGCAACCTTTCAGTGATCACCCAAGGCAAGCCCGTGCCGCTGGAATATCGCATCATATGGAACGACGGCTCCGTTCATGTTGTCTGGGCTGAAGCCGGTGAGATAGTACTTGATGAAACGGGTGCGCCAAGTTTATTGAGCGGTACTGTCCAGGAAATAACCGAACGTAAGCGGAATGAAGAAATTCTGCAAAAAAGTGAAGCCAGCTTCAGATCGATCTTCGAAAAGACAGCCACCGGGTATGTTCTAACAGCCCTGGACGGCCGTCTGTTAAAAGTAAACGCTGCAATGGCCGATATGCTCGGCTATACGATGGATGCATTACAAGAAGTCAATTTTCAGGATATTACCCACCCAGACGATATTTCCATCAGCGCCGAAAGCGTTCGCAGCCTTCTAGCGGGGGAAAAGGATACATGTCAATTTGAGAAGCGATACCTGCATTGGAATTCCACGACTGTCTGGACATTTGTAAACACCACCCTGGTGCGAGATGAACAAAATATCCCGCTTTATTTTATAACCAGCGTCACCGATATTACCGCACGCAAACAAGCGGAAGATGCATTACAGGAAAGTCAAAACAGATATCAATTAGTATTTGAAAATTCCGGTACCACGAATGCAATTTTTAATAGGGAATGCCGGCTTATTTTACAAAACAGCCTGTCCAGAAAAAGCCTGGGGATAAAGGCCAATGAAGCATTGGGAAAAACAGCGCTGGAGATATTCGGACCCGAACGCGGGCCGACCGTTACCGAACGCATGCAGCGTGTCCTGGCCTCAGGTGTGACCGAATCCTTTGACACTGAGTTTAACCTGCCTTCAGGAAAAAAGTGGTTTCATTCCACCTACCAGCCGGTCTTTGACGAACAACACGCTTTGGTTGGGATACAAGTGATCTCGCAAGAGATTACCGAACGTAAACAAGTGGAAGAAAAGCTGTATTTACAGAGCGCCATGCTGGAGGCATCGGCAAATGCCATCGTCATTACCAAGGTTGATGGAACCATTCAATGGGCGAATCCGGCTTTTACTGCTTTGACCGGATATCGATTTCCCGAAGAAGTTTTTGGGAACAATCCGCGTGAATTGATCAAATCAGGCAGGCAGGATCAAGCGTTTTATAAGAACTTATGGAACACCATATTGGCTGGAAAAGTATGGCATGGCGAATTGGTCAATCGCCGAAAAGATGGCACGCTTTATGACGAGGAAATGACGATCACGCCCGTAAGGAACGAGGCCGGCGAAATTGCTCATTTCATTGCCGTCAAATCGGATATCACTGAACGAAAGAAGGTGGAAGAAGCGCTTCGCCAAAGCGAAGAAAGACTACGATTGTCGCTGCACGCAGCGAACCAGGGTTTGTACGATCTCAATGTTCAAACTGGGGAGGCAATCGTTAATGATGAATACGCACAAATGCTTGGTTATGATCCGAAAACTTTTGTGGAAACAAATACTGCATGGATCGAACGTCTGCACCCTGATGATCGCGAGATCACATCAAAGGCGTATTCGAACTATGTCAGTGGTCTCTTGCCAGAATATCGGGTTGAATTTCGTCAAAAGACGAAGTCTGGAAACTGGAAGTGGATCCTCTCCCTCGGCAAGGTAGTGGAGTGGAGCAAGGAAGGAAGCGCCCTCAGAATGCTGGGAACCCACACCGACATCACAGAGCGTAAACAAGCCGAGGAACTGATCCGTCAACATACCAGCGAATTGGAAACGCGGGTGGAAAAACGCACTGCCGATCTCAGCCGAGTCAACGCTGACCTTGCGCGGGCTTTACGATCACGGGATGAATTCCTCGCGAGTGTGAGCCATGAATTACGCACCCCTCTCACAGGCATTCTAGGTCTTTCTGAAGCGATGCTGTTGAACACGTATGGACCTTTGAACGATCGGCAGAAAAATACTTTATCCATGATCGAGGAAAGCGGCCGTCATTTGCTTGAGCTGATCAACGATATACTTGACCTTTCCAAGATCGAGGCGGGGAAACTGGAACTGCACTTTGCTCCCTGCATACTTGCAGATGTGTGCCAGGCGAGCCTGCAAATGGTAAAGGGAATGACCCAACATAAGAAACAGAATCTGCATTACTCTCCTGCGGTAGACCCTGTCATGATTGACGCAGACGCGCGCCGTCTAAAACAAATTCTTGTAAACCTGCTCAGCAATGCCGTTAAATTCACCCCGCCAAATGGAGAATTGGGATTGGAAGTTCAAGCAGATGAAACCGAGCAAGTTATCCGTTTAATCGTTTGGGATAAAGGCATTGGTATAAAAACTGAAGACCTATACAAGCTCTTTAAACCTTTTGTGCAAATCGACAGCAGCCTCGCACGTGAATACGCCGGCTCGGGACTTGGATTATCTCTGGTTCAGCGCCTTACTGAAATGCACAACGGAAGCATTGCAGTCGAAAGCGTAACTGGACAGGGCAGCCGTTTCATTGTTACATTACCCTGGGCGTATCAACGCGCCGTGCCAGCCCCCGTCCCATCACATTATGAATCTGGTTCCGGAATGCCCTCTGAGAATTCGCACCCGCCTTTAATCATGCTTGCAGATGATCACGAATTGGTTTTGCAGGTCATCGCAGAATTTCTTGAAGTAAATCAATATCGTGTGATCAAGGTTCGTAACGGTTACGAGCTGCTGGAGAGGGTCGAAGAAATCCATCCTGACATCCTGCTGGTCGATATCCAAATGCCCGGCATGGATGGGCTGGAAACGATTCGCCGTGTACGTTCCCATGCTGATCCATTGGTCACGAGCATCCCGGTGGTTGCTGTCACCGCCCTGGCAATGCCAGGTGACCGTGAATACTGTCTGAAGGCCGGCGCCAATGAATACATGAGCAAGCCGATACGTTTAAGAGAATTAATGGCTACAATACAAAAGTTGATCGGAAACAAGCCATGAGCGAACAACCTTATACAATCCTGATTGTGGACGATGACGCCATAACTCGCAACGCCCTGGCAGGCCTGCTTGCAAAACCCAATTACCAGATCGAAATGGCGGTGGATGGTGTGCAAGGAATAGAAATCGCAAAGCAAATCAATCCAGATGTGATTCTGCTGGACGTGATGATGCCGCGCATGAATGGCTATGAAGTCTGCAAGCGAATCCGTTCCGACCCTGCCATTGGTGAAGTTCCGATCATTATGATCACCGCCCTGGATGACCGTGACGTAAAACTCAACAGCCTGATGGTTGGCGCGGATGACTTTTTATCCAAACCATTCGACAGTCTCGAACTGGAATTCCGTCTGAACACTTTGCGACGGGTGGATCGATACCGTCACCTTCTCAATGAGCGTGAAAAACTGCAATCCACCCTCGCAGAACTTTCCATAACAAACCAGCAATTGCAAACCCTTTCAAGACAGATCCTGGATGCACAGGAAGAGGAACGGCGCTACGTGGCTGTGGAATTGCACGATGAGATCGGGCAGCTCATTACCGGGTTAAAGCTTATCCTTGAACGCCAGGATGAAGACACCTCCGGCCTTCTCGTGGAAGCACGGATGGTCGCAAATGAATTATTACAGCGGGTGCGCGAAATGTCACTTAACTTACGTCCAGCTGCGTTGGATGATTTTGGACTGCCAGCTGCGCTGGATGACCTCTTTAAACGCTTCACCAACCGCACCCGGATCGCCGTCCAGCACAATATCAATCCCCTGGCGGAGTATCGTTTTAATAAAAATATTGAAACCACGGTTTTTCGAATCGTTCAGGAAGCCCTCACCAACATTTCCCGTCACGCCGGGGTATCCGAAGCCATCGTTATATTGATCACAAAGCCGGACCTATTGCTGATCTCCATTGCAGATGCCGGCAAGGGATTTGATATCCAATCAAAGGACACCCTTGCCTCCAGCGGGTTATCGGGCATGAAAGAACGCGTAAAACTCGCAGGCGGGCGATTTGTGCTGCAATCAGCGCCTGGGAAAGGCACACTCGTCCTTGCAGAATTCGATCTTGATCCGACGGAGTAAATTATGAATCTGATAAAAATCATTCTTGCTGATGATCATAAATTGGTACGGCAGGGAATGCGTTCCCTGCTGGAGGCGCAGCCGGGATACGAAATCGTCGGAGAAGCAAGTAATGGATTGGAAGCCCTAAAGTTGATGGAGGAACTTTCTCCTGATATCGCCTTATTGGACGTCATGATGCCTGATCTGAACGGAATTGAAGCTGCCAAGATCGCACAGCAAAGAGGATACAAGTCAAAATTGATCATTCTATCCATGCATGCCAACTCCACTTATGTTGTGCGCGCATTACAAAGCGGCGCCATGGGATATGTTCTAAAGGATTCCGATTTTTCAGAGATCCTGCAAGCCATTCAAAATGCACTGGAAGGGAAACGGTATTTGAGCAGTTCCATCGCGAGCGAAGTGCTTGAGATCCTTCTGAATGCGGATCTCGACAAACCTGATCTTTTGGCTGTTTTATCAAACCGCGAACGTGAAGTATTGCAACATATCGCCGAAGGCAACTCAAACGCCGCCATCGCTGAAAAATTGACCCTGAGTGTCCGCACGGTCGAATCGCATCGCGCTCATATTATGGCGAAAATGCGCTTTACCTCCCAGGCAGACCTGGTACGGTTTGCCATCCAACAGGGCTTGATCTCACCATGAGCAAACCAAAAGGAATAATTCGAACCGATAATTCCAGACCCAAAATCCTGATCATCGATGATGATTCGGTCTCAGCCATGGCGATCGAAGGCTTGCTTGCATCCGAACCCTATGATCTGTTTTTTGAATTCAATGGTCCAGATGGAATAGAAGCTGCGGACAAACTTCACCCTGACCTGATCCTGTTGGATGTGATGATGCCTCAAATGGACGGGTTCGAAGTGTGCAAGCGCATTCGTCTCATGCCGGATATTGCTGAAATCCCCATCCTGCTGATCACGTCCCTGGATGATGACACTTCCCGTATTACCGGCTTAAGGTCTGGAGCGGATGATTTCATCAGCAAACCTTATAACAGAATGGAACTACTTGCCCGTCTTCAAACCATCTTGCGTCTAAACCGTTATCGCCGTATCGCTGAAAAACAAAGTGAATTGCTGATCGCATACGATAAGACAATTGAAAGCTGGTTAAGTGCCCTGGATCGAAGGGATAAGGGAACCGAAGACCATACGAATCGTGTAACACAGATGACCTTGAAATTTGCTCAAGCGGCCGGTTTTAGGGATGAGGAATTGGCTGATATTCGACGGGGCACATTGCTGCATGACATGGGGAAGTTGGGCATTCCAGATTCAATCCTGCTTAAGGAGGATAAATTAACCGAAGAGGAATGGCAGGTCATGCGTTTACATCCTGTTTATGCATACCAATGGTTGTCTTCGATCGAATTCCTGCTGCCCGCCCTCGATATACCATATTGTCATCACGAAAGATGGGATGGCAGCGGCTATCCACGCGGCTTAATAGGCGCGGAGATACCACTGGCAGCGCGGCTTTTTGCGGTTGTGGATGTTTGGGATGCTTTGCTATCAGACCGCCCCTATCGGAAGGCATGGTCGGGTAAGGATGCGATCAAATATATCGAGGACCAAGCGGGGAAGCATTTTGACCCGCATGTTGTTCACGAATACTTAAAAATGATCATCGAATATTGATCACGGAGTAGCGGTATGGCATCAATAAAAAACATATCCAATCTCAAGCCGGATACATTGCCCAACAAACAGACGCTTCAACTTATGTTTGACAACCACGCTGCGATCATGTTGGTGATCGAACCGGAGAGGGGAAACATTCTGTATGCCAACAAGGCTGCCGTAAATTTCTACGGGTATCCCAAAAAGAAACTTTGTACCATGCTGATCCAGGAAATTAATACCTTGCCATCACAGGAAGTGGCAGCGGAGCGTGAGAGGGCAATAAATTCAAACCGAAATTATTTTGTTTTTCCTCACAGGCTGGCCAGCGGGGAAGAGCGCATCGTGGAAGTTCATTCTTCTCCGGTCACTTTACAAAACAAGCAATACCTTTTCTCGATCATCCATGACATCACGGATCGCAAGCGCATGGAAAATGCGGTTATCAGCAATGAGACAAATTTTCGAAATCTTGCAGAAAGTTCGCCAAATGGCATTCTCATTGCATCCGCAGAGGGACAACATGTTTATGCCAATCAACATGCTGCCGAAATATTGGGATATTCCGTCCGGGAGTTGCTGCAAACCCATCTTAAAGATCTGGCAGATCCCACTGCCTATCCCATCCTTCAGCAACGATTGACAGACCGAATTGCAGGACTGCCTGTACCAAATGCTTATGAATCAATAATCAAACGTAAGGATGGCTCGAATTTCCCTGCCGAGGTGACCGGCACCAGGACAACCTGGCAGGATCAGGTCTGTGATCTGGTAATTTTCCGCGATATAACAGAGCGCAAGCTGGCACAAGCCGCGCTTCAAGAAAGCGAGCATAAGCTCAGAGCCTTGTTCGAGTTGTTGCCAGTGGGGGTTTCGGTGCTGGATCCAGATAACAACGTTATCTATGTTAATCCAGCGTTGGAAAGTATTCTGGGAATGACCCATGCCGCGCTACTGCAAGGGAATTACCGCCAGCGGACCTATCTTCGCAAAGATGGTACAACCATGACGGCAGATGAATTTGCAAGCGTACGGGCGACCCGCGAACGAGAGGGGGTATTTAATGTAGAAACCGGGGTTGTCAAAGAAAACGGTCAAGTGGTTTGGACCAACGTCAATGCAGTGCCGTTGGATTTTCCAGACTGGCGTATCGTTATCACCACAACCGATGTTACCTTACGCAAAATCGCTGAGGCAAAGGTGGCTCAACTCGCTGCCATTGTGGAGGATTCAGAAGATATCATCCTTAGCACAACATTGGATGGCATTATTTTGAATTGGAATAAAGGCGCCTGGTTAACCTATGGCTATACCGAAAGTGAAATGGTGGGCAAGTCAATTTCAATCCTTGTTCCGCCTGAGCTTAAGGATGAAGTCTTTCAAATTTTCGAAAAAATAAAGAACGGCATCCCAATCTCCCGTTTTGAGACAGTCCGCACTAGAAAAGATGGCCGCCAAATTAATGTGTCTTTGAGTATTTCGCCGATCAGGGATACGGAAGGCAAGATCATTGCCTCATCAACCATCGGGCACGATATTACGGAGCGTAAGCGTGTAGAAGACCAATTGCGTCAACTCTCAGGCGCGGTGGAACACAGTCCAGCCTCCATCGTTATTACAGATGTGGAGGGGAGGATCGAATACGTCAATCCAAAATTTACCAAGCTGAACGGTTATTTGATTGAGGAAGTGCGTGGCAAAATCCCGCGCCTATTGAGATCTGATAACCCACCACGCACAATATATCCTGAACCGTGGCAGACCATTCAGTCTGGAAAAGAATGGCGGGGTGAATTTCTCGCCCATAAGAAAAACGGCGAGTCATACTGGAGTTCCGCTTCAATTTCCCCGATTTTTGATCCAAACGGCAACATCACGCACTTTGTCTCGGTGAATGAAGATATTACTGCCCGCAAAGCGGCCGAAGAAAAGATCCGAACCATGAACATCGAACTGGAAAAATTGGCGGCAACCGATTATTTGACGGGCTTACACAACCGTCGATATTTTATGCAACGGGGCGTGGATGAGTTCAAACGCGCGATTCGAAATAATCATCCACTTGCATTATTAATGCTGGACGTAGACGAGTTTAAAAAAGTTAATGATACCTATGGCCATGAAGTCGGAGATACAACTCTCCATCAATTTGCAGCGACCTTGAAAGCCGTGTTACGTGAAATTGATATTCTCGGGCGATTGGGTGGCGAGGAATTTGCCGTACTTTTGCCAAACACATCTTTGGAGGATGCCTTCGTCCTGGCTGAACGAATTAGACAGACCATCGCAAACACAACTTTTGAGGAATTAAGGGAGGCATTGCCTATTACCACATCTATCGGAGTAACTGCTCTTTATAAGAATATGACAGGAATAGACGATATGCTCAGAAATGCCGATACAGCTATGTATCAGGCAAAGAATGGCGGGCGCAATCGGGTCATGAAGTTCGTAAAGGATTGATTAAGTAAACACAATTCATACTCAATAATACTTTTCCCATGCTTCGGAGACGTCATAGTCTGAACCCATAGTGGAAAAGTACAGAGCGTTTGCCGCTTCAGAATACCCGCCGACAAATGCCATCTTGCATCCCATGCCTTTGAGGCGCTGCAGTCCCTCCATTATTACAGCCTTGCCGAGTCCTTTTTTGCGGTGGGCGGGCACCGTCGCCACCGGTTCAATGTATGCTGTGCGAGTCACATCATCGAACCAAATCGTGCAGAAAGAGGCAATTGATCCATCAGAAGCAAGAGCAACAATATCCAAATCGCGGCGGTAGAGTGGTGCGGATTGAATATGGTGATACCAGTTCGAATGATCACGGTTATCACGCGCAACATGTATATCATCGTTGTGGAATCCAAGCCCCGAAGCGTAGCAGCGCTCAAGCAACTCAAGGCCGCCACCCAATGAACGGAGAGTGTACCCCGCAACCAGCGGTGGTTCCGGAAGCGGCTCATTTAATGAGAGGCGATGCTGATATTCCTGTGATTCGGGTAAATCGACTTTATGGAAACCACGACGGGTAAGAAACCCCTGATAGGATTTATCCTTCGAATCGATCCAGAAACATAATTTCTGATGACCATCTTTATCGACTGTGATCAGGCGCTCTTCGGCGACTGCGATCATTTCCTCATCAAGCTCGGGTGTACGGAAATCGGGATGGATCTGAGGAAAAGCATGGCCGCGTTGTTCAGGATTCAACACCGCTGCGATTTGCCCAGCCGCGGTCTCCCAGATAAACACATTTTTCTCGAGGGCTATTTTTTCGATATCAGGATTGGCAAACCATACCCAGTAATCCCAACGCGCAACATGCCAGCTTAATTCGCGGCGATCATTAGACAGCATCACAGATCGCAAAAATTCGCGGATCCGCCAGTAATCTTCCTCACTTTGATATAAACGCATTATCGGTCTCATTTTTTTCTCAGCCTTCGCCTTTCGCCAATTACTTGCGCCACCCGTCAGTGGGTCAATACCTACACATTATCGAGCGGAACAGCGCATCGGTGACAATATCCATCACAGCGGTCATGAACTCCCAGCCCATCTTTTTGCATATTCTCTTTTCACCAAAGGAATATTCCCAAGGCATATGGCAATAAAACCAATAATGCCAGCATGGGATGTCCGCGCCGCGTTGTGTTGCGACTGTCCCAGCTAAAAAGATAGACAGCCAGCCCAAATGCCAAAATTCCACTGATCAGTAACATAATGACCGAGCCCCAGGGAGAAAAGGCGGCATCCTTTCCCATTGCCAACCCATTGAAAGCATTCATCGCCTGAGTGGCAGGCAAAAGTTGGGCGAATTTCCCTGCGATATCCGGCAGCATTTTGTATGGGACCATCAGTCCGCCCAATAACATGGAAGGCACGAAAACAAGCTGTGACCATAGCACGGTCATGCGTGAACTGGGGGAGACCACACCGATCAGAACACTTAATCCCGCGCAGGCAATTGCCATACTGACAAAGATCAAAACGTAATTGAGCCAGTGTACCGGCGAAGGAGCATCAAACAACAAAGGCGCAGAGATCGTAATGATGACCGCCACGAGTACCAGATGCAGGATGGTTGTCAAAGCTGGAATGACCAGGATCGAGATGGAGGGAATGCCATTGATCTTGTAACTGCGGAAAACTCCATTCTCGCGGGCATTGACCAGCGGGTCAGGTATTCCCAGCAAGGTGGCCGCCAAAATACCAAACACGACCATGGCTGGGATGATATCCTCGCGGAAGGGTGGGTTGATCTCGGCCATCACAAATCCCATCATCAGGTAAAAACCCAAGGGGAATAAATAGTTCATCAAAAGCAATTGTTTGTTGCGGATGCCCGTCCGAAATTCAAAAGTGAAGTGATGGATAAAAGCGTTCATTGCACAACTCCTGAATTGGTGATCTCAAGGAAGCGGTCTTCCAGCGAGGGCCGCTCCACGCGCAAATCGATCAGCGCATCTCCGTGGGCAGCGAGGTGGGCAATAATAGCTGACACCGTCGGGCCGATATCCGAACTGAAGTAGATGTAGTATTCATCTTTCAACTTGTGCTGACTGACAGCCGGGAACGTAATACCTGGGGCAGACAAGCTGGAGGTTTGTGTCCGCACTGAGATTTTGGTCAAGCCTGCGCCGGTGGCAGTGATTTCCAGCGGAGTGCCGATATTGACGATCTTACTTTGCAGAAGGATGGCCACGCGGTCTGACATTTGTTCCGCTTCAGCCATGTCATGCGTCGCAAGGATGATGGTGGTACCAGCAACCTGCTGTTCCCGCATCACGCTATGCAGTTCGACACGGGTCGCCACATCCAGACCGGCAGTTGGTTCATCCATGAATAATACTTGAGGGTTATGAGCAACCGCCAATGCCAACACCAACCGACGCTGCTGCCCGGCAGAGAGTTCATAGAATTGAATATTCCGTTTCCCTGTCAAGTCAAATCTTTCCAGTAAATCGAAGCGGGGTGTCACATTGTGATAAGCGCAGAAGAATTTCATAGCTTCGTCCGGAGTGATGCTTTCAGGCAATCCCGCCGATTGCAATTGCACACCGATCAGATTTCTTAATTTATGTGTCTCTCTGGCCGGATCCATACCAGCCACCCGCATGGATCCTCCGCTCGGCGCGCGCAGACCTTCGAGACATTCCAGCGTACTGGTTTTCCCGGCGCCATTAGGACCGAGCAAAGCAAATATTTCACCTTGCCTTACATCGAAACTGATACCGTCTACGGCAACATAATCGCCGTAGATTTTACGAAAATCTTTTACCACGATCACGGAGTTATTCATGACTATTATCCTCATGCCGTTGATTATTAGGCAATTGCCAATTCATACTTAATCACACACCCGTAACAGCGCGTTGCGTGAGTGTCAATCCATTATTTACATTCTCTTTCTGCGGCGATAGGCTGTGGCAAGCCCACCTGTAGATGTCTCACGATAGAGCGAGGGCAGGGCATGACCCGTCTCGCGCATGACGGACACCACTTCATCGTACGAGATGCGATGTCCACCATCAGTGAAAAGCGCGAAATCGGCACTCGCGAGAGCTTGCGCGGCGGCGAAAGCATTGCGTTCGATGCATGGAATTTGCACCAATCCCGCCACGGGGTCACAGGTCAGGCCGAGGTTGTGTTCCAATCCCATCTCGGCGGCGTATTCGATCTGACGTGCCGTACCACCCAGCAGTTGAGCGGCCGCACCTGCAGCCATCGCGCAGGCAACTCCCACTTCTCCCTGGCAGCCAACCTCGGCACCCGAAATTGAAGCGTTATGTTTTGCCAGATTACCGATCAATCCCGCAGTCGCAAGTGCCCGCAGGATCGAATCATCCGAACACTTCAACACTTCCTGTAAATAACGCAGCACCGCAGGAACGATTCCGCACGAGCCGCAAGTCGGAGCGGTCACGATCTCGCCGCCACAGGCGTTCTCTTCTGAAACCGCCAATGCATAGGCAGAAACCAACCCAGCGCGCTGAAGGACAGGCCCCGAAAGCATGGTCTTGCGGTAGAACGACCACGATTTGCGCGCCAATCCCAATCCGCCGGGCAGCACCCCTTCTGCATGCAAGCCGCGTTCAATGGCTGCCTGCATCACATCCCAAACCTTGCGCAAGTGCCCCCAAATTTGCTCGCCCTCGTGCGCTGACACATATTCCCACAACGCCTGCCCTGTCAGTTTGCAATGATCGAGAATCTGGTACATGTTATTCAGGTCATACACCTGCTGCGGCACCGGCAGGCTGCCCTCGTCACGCAACGCGCCGCCACCCACGCTATACACCTCCCAACGTCCAAGCGCCTTACCATTTGCGTCCACCGCCGTAAAACGCATCCCATTCGGATGAAATGGAAGTTCCTTCTCCCTCCAAATCACTTCCAACGCGCCCGGCACAAAAACGCTTTTAAGCGCCGCATCGGTTAGATGTCCGCGCCCTGTGGCTGCCAGACTTCCATAAAGTTTTACGCGATACCCTGCCGCCGACGGATAACGCTCGCAAAAAATCTCCGCCGCGCGCCTCGGTCCCATGGTATGGCTGCTCGACGGCCCCGCACCGATCCTATAAAGTTCTTGAATGGATTCCATTTATGGCTCCTGCTTTAATATTCTACGCCAACATCATGGGGATAAATATTAATTTAAGCGAATTAAAAAAACACTCCTTCTATTTTTTCCACACTTTTAACATTTCCCGTACTGACCGACGCATCTCGGCCGAATACTCCGCACTGAATTTTCTCAGATATGTGGCTTTACCAAAAGTATCAATGCCTTCTGCGATCTTATTCTTCGATATGAGTTTCTGTCTTTCAAAGAACATCTCGTTGAATTCATCCTTATCAAGAGAGCGGTATTGATTTTCAAAAACTATGAATTTTTGATCAAAACGCGGGGTTTGGATCCGTTCTTTTTGGGTCTGTGTGGGATAACCAAAGACCACCATGCCAATTGGGAACGTATAGGGCGGCAAATTAAATATCTCGCGGTGCGTCTCATAATTTTCGATGATGTCGCCGATGTAACACGAACCAAGACCAAGCGCTTCCGCCGCGACCACTGCGGTTTGCGCAGCGATCAACGCATCACAACAGGCGAGAAATAAATCGCCCTCTTCCGGCTTCAGCATGGGTGTTCCCTTTTGAGCGCAAAGCTCTTCCACTCCGGAAACATGAAAGTAATCGTACCAACGCTGGTAATCAGCAAGGAATATCCATACCATTGGAGCAGTTGCTATGAAAGGCTGGCTGTCACATGTCGTTACCAACTTATCTTTCAAGGACTGGTCGGTAACATCCAGTATCGAATACAAAGTCAAATTCCCCGCCGTGGGGGCACGTAATGTGGCATTGAGTATTTCAGCCCTAACTTCAGCACTGACCTCCCGATTCTCATATTCCCGCACCGACTTGCGCCTTCGTAATATGTCTATGGTTTGATTCATTCTCCACTCCCATTTTTATTGAACTTGTGATGATCAGATTACTAAAAAATTATACTTCGTATCAACAATCACTTTAACCATCCTTACCAGACTGGCGTCAGGCTGCATTTTTGCCAACCTAAGGCGGGTGAGCTCATTAGTTTCCATGTTCGCTGATACTTTTCGTGGAATAAATCAAAATTCCCCCACCCAAAATCGGCATCTGGCAACTTCCAGGTTTGTCTTTGGAAAACATCTGTTTTTTTTCAAGGTCAATCGGGTGCGAAGCTATCCCAGAGGTACGTCTTTTCTGTTTAATTCCTCAGGCGTGATCCATAAACTTGACAGATTGGTTGAGTAGATCTGCATTTTCTGGAGCATGGATGAAACCCCAGAATACATCTCTTGGACGATGCGGAGGACTGATCCGTTTGCGCACCATATATGTAGCTCGCTGCATGTGCAGTCCATCCACCTCCACTCCCATAATCCTATGGGAGGCTCGAAAGAATTTACTTGCCAGACCGGAAACAAATGAAACCCCATACCCGCTTGAGACAGCCTCCATGATTCCTTCGGTACTGCCTATCTCCATAAAAATATTTAGGTCCTCAAGGCTGATGTCAAATTTTGATAGTTCCGTCAACATCGCCCAGCGTGTCCCTGACGTATCCTCGCGGATATATAAAGGTTCCTGTACAATCTCGGACGGTTCGATCAATGACCTTTTCGACCAGGGGTGATCCACAGGTACTATCAATCCGATCGGATCGCGAAAAAATTCCTGCGACTCCAATCCCAGATCAATCGCCTCCGTGCTCACAACTCCAAGCTGGGCATCTCCAGCGAGTAGATTCAGGGCAGCAGCTTCAGGTCTGCAAACCAGAATATGGATCTTGATCTTTGGATACAAAAGACGAAAACGGATCGCCAATTGAGGCAGGATATATTTACCGATAGTGGTACTGCACACAATACGCAATTCTCCAGCAGCCGACTCCTGCAATGACGCCATCATTTCCTTTAATTCATCCATGTCGTGTAGAAGATGGCGCGCCCAGGGTAACAAGATCTGTCCGGCTTCGGTCAGATGAAGACCGCTGTGATTGCGATTAAAAAGTTGAACCCCCAGTCCCTGCTCAAGCAGTTTGATCTGACGACTTACCCCCGGCTGGCTGAGGTGCAGTTGTTTTGCGGCTTCAGACAGGCTTGAGCTTTCCGCTGCGTAAATAAAAGTTTCAACTTTTTGGATATCAATCATAATTTTCTCTGCTGCGATGAAACTATATGCCGAAATAGCCACCAAAAATTTCCATTTCTCCCCATGATAAGCAGAAGCACAGATCGGCATTATGGCTGTCCTCGTATGGACATTATAGGATTAGGCTGGATTCACTTCTGAAACAATTTTTCGTTGGTGGGTAAAGAAATTATCCTCAACAAACTACCCTATGCACAAAGCATGTCTCGCATATTTCATCCACGATCTCATGAACGGCTTGCGACACTTCCACGCTGACAGTTTCACCGAAATCATTGGACTTGGGCTGTATGCCGATCAAAGCCACCATGCAATTCAGTTCAAGGGTCAGGTAGCGCGCGAGCATGGAAAGGGGCAGACTGTGGGTGGACGCGCTCATGCCTTCGATGGATTGGATCGGAACCCAGCAGATCGTACCGGGCACATCGCGCATGTCAGCCGCATCTATTAATAGAATCAATTCGGGCGCAAAGCTGCGTAATTCACCGGTCACATTTTCGGGGGCGTGACCCGCTTGAATGACAAGCAAATGGCTGGCATCTGCCGCCTGTTCGCGATGTTGTATCTCACGTGCCACGAGCATTCCAGCGGCATCGTCATTGCGGAGCGGATTCCCGATTCCGACAATCGCAACGCGCGGGGGTTCGCCAGATTTACTTGACAGTTGATTCAGCAGCTGGCTTAGCGAGGTTTGCCAGGAGTTGTTCGACATCTTCATCTTTTCCATAATAAATTGTAAACTCCTCTTTATTGAGGGATGCGTGTTCCCAGTCTGTATTGGACATGCCCATGCATTTGAACCTGCAATTGATGGCGCATTGCCCGCAATAGACACAGCGGTCCATGTGATACTTCAATACGAAGCGCTTGGCAGCACGGTCAAGCGTGACGAGTTCAATGGCTTTGGATGGGCAGTCTTTGACGCACAGACAGCAGCCAGTACATGCGGTTGGATTGTATTGCAGGTTGCCGCGGAATCTTTCAGGAGTGGGGGTTCTTTCGATCGGATATAGTTGAGTGGCGTTCTTCTTAAAAAATGACTCAACAATATCCTTGAGCATGGTTCCAATTTTCATAGCGCCAATCCTTTCCATAAGATCATGACCAATAGCTGTGCCAGAACCAAGATCGCACCGAAGCGCCACCAAAGCCCGACGGTCTGGTCAATGCGCAGGCGGGTCAGTAAAACCTGAAACACAGACATAACCAAAAGCAAGGCAAGTGACTTGAATAAAAATGATGGAATGCCGTTCAATCCGCCGAGATAAAAGGAGGAAACCAGTGACAACCCGATGATCAATTCCACAGACCTGCTGATTTTGAACATGGCCAGGCCGCGTCCGCTGTATTCGGTGAGCGCACCGGCGACGATCTCAGTTTCCGCTTCAGGAGCGTCAAAAGGCGGTAGTTCGAGCTTCCCCATCAAGCCGATCAGCGCAACAATGAATCCAACGGGTTGAGTTAAGATCAGCCAATGGTTTTGAGTGTAGCCGTTGATGGTGTTGATCTGCCAACTCCCCGCGACCAGAGCAGGTCCGAGCATTGCCAGCAGGAACGGCGCTTCGTATGCAAATAATTGGGTCAACGTGCGGGTGGCGCCGATCAATGAGAAACGTCCACTGGTGTTCCAGCCAGCTAGGCCGACACACATCGTAGGCAGGCTGAGCAGGTAGATGGTCACGATCAAATCACCGGGGAAGTTGGAAGCGGGGTTTAATCCCATCAACGGAACATACAGAGCGGCGGTCAGTGCGCCTGCGAGTGCGGCAACTGGCAATCCAAAAAACAGATATGGATTTATGATCGCAGGCTTGATCTGTTCCTTGGCAAAAAGTTTGAGCGCATCTGCAAAGGGCTGGAACCAGCGCGGACCAACGCGATTCTGAAAGCGGGCCACCAGTTTGCGGTCGATCCATTCGTAGAACATGCCAATCAATATGAGTGTCAGCCCGGCGGGAAATATCAACAGTGTAAAGAGTGATGTAAATGTGTTCATCGCTTGTAATACTCAATTCCATATTCGCGCAGCTGCTTCCACGACCAGTTCTCATTGCTGCCAGGGCGCGTTACCGTGACAACTCGGTCATTGCATGAGAAACACGGATCCATACCAGCGATCAACATCGGCACATCTGCAAGCTGACGGCCGACTGCCTTCTCAAGCACAGAGACCCAATTGCAAAGGCTGGGCGTGCGGATATGAATCCGCGCGGGGGTTTCCCCACCGTTACTTTTTATGAAATAAAATAATTCTCCACGCGGCGCCTCGATGCGGGAAATCGTTTCTCCCGCAGGAATTTTGCGCGGCATGCGGACTGTCAACGGACCTTCGGGGAGATTATCCACGATGGTGCGCATGGCGAAACACGAAACCAGTAACTCCTTCAAACGAACTTCACAGCGGGCTTCAAGGTCGCCGTTGGTTTCTGTCACCGCGCTGACGGGAAAATGAGTGTAGGCGCCGTAAGGAGCTTCAACACGCACATCCCGTACCAAGCCTGAAGCGCGCGCAGTTGGGCCAAGCAATCCAAATTTTACGGCTTCATCGAATGAGATCGTGCCGATGTTGCGTGTGCGGTTAAGGAACATTACATCCGTGGTCACGACTTCAAGATAATGGCGGATGCGTGTTTCGAGATAAGTTAATCCTTCCTTGACGGCTTTTGCCTGCTCAGGGCCGATATCACATTTGACCCCTCCAAGTAGATTCGCAGAATAATTGACTCGGTTGCCTGTGATCTGCTCAAGCAGATTCATCACGGTTTCGCGGTCACGCCATGAATACATGAACAAAGTATCAAAGCCAGCTTCGTGGGCGGCAACTCCCAGCCAAAGTAAATGACTGTGAACCCGTTCAAGCCCCGCCACCAATTCGCGGATGGCTTGCGCGCGCGGCGGCGCTTCGACCTGTGCGAGTTTTTCCACCCCGAGGCTGTATGCCATGGCGTGAGTATGTGAACATATTCCGCATACGCGTTCGAAGAGATATAAGTTCTGGATCCAGTTGCGGCTCTCGGCGGCTTTCTCAATGCCGCGATGAGCATAGCCGAGTCGCATGCGCGCGGCGGTGACAATTTCTCCGTCCACGGTGAATTCAAAATGGCCGGGTTCTTTGAGCGCGGGGTGCTGCGGGCCGATTGGGATAACGAAAGTATTGCCGCCAACAACTCCCTGCTCGGGTAATTCGTCAGCATGGCGGCCAGCTACCGGCGCGGCTTGATCGGGCGAGAAATCCGCCCGCATTGGATACACATTCTCAGGCCAGTCATCGGGCAAAAAGAGGCGTTCGCTGATATTTAATCCACTAAAGTGGAAGCCTAACATTTCCTGCATCTCGCGTTCAAAAAATGAGGCAGGCGGAAGAATATCCGCGATGCTTGGCAGGCTGGCGTTATCGTGCGGCAAACGAATGCGCAGGGACGTGATGGCGGGGCCGCTGCAAAAGTGATAGAGCGCTTCCATTTGAGCAGAAACAGGCCCAAGGTCCAGACCGGTGATCGCGGATAAATATCCCCAGTTTGCTTCATGTAATGCAGTCACCGCGGCGCGCAAATCATCGCCAGTAATGACAATATCCAGACGATTTGATTCAGGATGAATCGTTTCCTTGTTCCATGGGGCGAGAAGCTGCTCGGCTTGTGCTAAAAGTTGTTCGATGTTCATGCGGGCATCTCCTCGGCGATCATTTGTCTTCTGCTGTTTGCGGGCTTTGCCGCCCTTTAGCTCGGTCAGCAATTGAACGATGCCGTCGATGATGGCTTCGGGACGCGGCGGGCAACCGGGGATGTACACATCGACTGGAATGACATCATCAACCGAGCCGACGCAGTTGTAACAGCCTTCGAAGACACCGCCTGAAATACTGCACGAACCAACCGAGATGACGAATTTCGGCTCGGGCATTTGCTCGTAGGTGCGGATCAAACGCTCGCGGGCCTGGCGGGTAACTGGTCCAGTCACGATCAGCACATCCGCATGACGGGGACTGCCCTGAAGTTTGATGCCGAAGCGTTCCACATCGTAGCGCGGCGTCAGGGTGGCGAGTATTTCAATATCACAGCCATTGCAGGAACCGCTGTTAAAATGCACCGCCCAAATGGAATTTTGCCGCGCCCAGTCGCGTACTTGATTAATAACCTTTGTCCAAAGTTGAGAATTATTATTCATGGTTTCACCATTTCTATCCGAGGATCAAAGCGATCAATGCCAATATCAACCCGAGCAAATAAATTACGGTGACCGAGGAAAGATCGCTGCTGCCGACCATGATCACACCGAGATGTAATACCGCAAAAAATAATGCAATCACAAAAAACTGACGATAGCCCGGCGCAGCGGGAATCGGGTCATAATCTTCTCCGCTGGCGTAGGGTTCTGATTTGAATTGAGAATTGTGTCCTTTGGCTGCGAATAACCGTCCGAGACCAGATGCGGCTGAAACGGCGAGACCGTAGATAAGGAAGGCAATTAATGGTGTAAGGAGTAAGTTTGTCATAGGTTTATTTTCCAAACATGGTGATCAAAGTTTGTGCGGCGGGAATGGTTACCCAGTCCATTAGCTGAGGTGCAAAGCCCAGGATAATCACTGCCAACATCATGATCACCAGCGGTAATGCAATCGCCAGCGATAAACGTTTGCCTGCCAACACTTGAGCGGATGGCGATTTGCGATACATCATATTCACCAGCGGCGCATAATATGCCAGCGAGAGCACGCTGTTGAGCGCCATGAAGATCATCAACGCAATGATCCAAGTGTTCTGTGTTTGAAAGCCAGCCACAAAAATCTGCCACTTGGACATGAAGCCAGCCAATGGCGGCAAGCCGCCGAGTCCCAGCACGGCAAGGCTCAAGGCAAGCGCAACCATCGGATATTTTTGCGCGGTTCCAGCAAGGTCGGTAACCATCAACGAGGCATGCGAATCATTTTGCAGGAACAGGCCATAGATCAACGCGCCAACAGACAGGAACGCGAGTCCCTTCATCAGCATATGGTTAAAGAGATGGAAGAACGCGCCTTGTGCGCCAAGATCCATTCCGGAATAAAGCGCGATGCCAAGTCCCAAAAGGATATAGCCAATGTGACTCAGACTCGAATACGCCAGCATGCGCTTGACCACAGTCTGCCGCAGCGCCAGCAAATTTCCGTACAGCATATTTAGCGCGCCAAACGCCATGAACAAAATTCCCCACGAGAGTGAGAAACCTGGCAGCACCGAAAGGGCACGCAGCATTGCGATCAAACCGACTTCAATGACCACGCCAGAAAGCATGGCGCTTATTCCGCTTGGGGCTTGCGAATGCGCGTCGGGCAGCCATGTATGCAATGGGACAATCGCAACTTTGACTCCAAAGCCGATGATGAATAATGCACCCGCTCCCAACAAAGTCAAACGGTTCACATCTGACCCGCTGAATGCTTCTCGAATCCCGCTCAGATCCAACGTCCCGGCATTGGCGAGAACCAGAGCGATACCCATTAATACCATCACGGAACCAATCGCGCTTTGCACGAGATATTTCATGCCTGCTTCCAGTGAAGCGGCTTGTTCACGATAAAAGGCAACCAATAGATATGACGAGATCGCCATGCCTTCGAACCAGATCCACAAATTGAACAGGTCACCTGAGCAGGCGAGACCGATCATCAACCCGATCATCGCCAACAGCATGGCGTAATATTTTTCTTCGCCCACTTCGCCAGCCATGTATGGGCCAGAGAACAAAATGACTAAAGTGCCAAGCGTGAGGATCATGGCGGCCGCCAGCAGACTGATCCCGTCCACGCGCAGCCAGATGGCTTCAATATTGAATTCCTGTATGCCGCCTGTGAGGAAAGTTTGCATTGAAAGCACAAAGGGAATCCACGCGAGCAGGATGGCGAGCAGAGCCAGTCCGCGCACAAGGTAGGAGCGGCGATGCAAGGTTGTCTCATGTGTGCCGAGGCGGCCTGACAGATAAACAATCGGCGAAGCGACCAGCGGAATTAAGATCATGCCAATGAAAGTCAAGAGTGTCATTTATGCACCGCCCCATAACAGCACTGCCAGCACAATAAATAATGCGCCGATAATGCCGAGAATATTCCAGTTCAATTGACCTGTTTGTGTGATACGCAGACCTTCAGCAAATTTGCTGACTGTACTCACAACAAAATGATTCACTGATTCAAAACCGAAAGAGGATTCGGTCAATGTATTGAGCCAGCGCGGACTTTCTGTCAGCGCAGCCTTTCGTCCCAAAGTGAAGAATAATGTCAAACCAAGAGCAATGACCAGTAAAGCGACCCAGGTGGCGGGTGCGAAGCTGATCGCTTTGACCATCTCCAGTGTGGATTCCTCTTCGATCCCATGAAAGGGCATGGACTCAGATAACAGCTTGTTTAATCCGCCAAAAAATAACCATGTGGTACATGTGCCGATGGATAACAGGGCAAGTGAAATTTTCATCGCCATGCCAGTTTCGTGGACATGCAGTTCTTCGCGCGGTGTGCCGAAGAAGACCATCCATGTCATGCGGAAGGTGTAGAAGGCGGTCAGGCCTGCGCCGATCAGCATGAGGATGTACGCCCAGAGCGGCGAGTGTTCGAGGCCGACTTCGAGAATAAGTTCCTTGCTCCAGAAGCCGTTGAAGATCGGAAGTCCCATCAACGCGAGCGCACCGATGATAAAGACATTTCGAGCGAATGACATCTTTGCAGTGAGTCCACCCATGCGGCGCATGTCACGAGTGCCAACTGCATGAATGATGGAACCTGCTGTAAGAAAGAGCAGAGCCTTGAAAACAGCATGACTCAACAAATGGAATTGACTTGCAAGCACACCGCCCGCGCCAATTGCATAAACCATATAACCCAGTTGACTGACCGTTGAATATGCCAGCGCGCGTTTGAGATCAGTGGCGGTCAAGGCCATGAAGGCAGTGATCAGCGCCGAAGTGACGCCAACCATAATGACCGCAGTTTTCCATCCAGGAACAGACTCAAACGCAGGATAAAAACGCGCCAGTAAATAAATGCCCGCATTGACCATCGTCGCGGCATGGATCAGCGCGCTGATCGGCGTCGGCGCTTCCATTGCATCTGGCAGCCAGGTGTGAAATGGAAATTGCGCTGACTTTGCAGCGGCGGCGATTAGGAAACTAAAAGCCATGAACGATAAGGCGATTGCTGGAATTGAATTGGCATTTGCAAGTACATCTGCAATTTGAAAACTTCCAAGGTTTGCATAAGCGATCAACGTGCCTGCTAATAAACCAACTCCACCAACTTGGGTAATGATGAGCGCTTTGATGCCGCCTGCTACTGCTTTTGGATCGTCATTGTAGAAAGAGATCAATCCATATGAACAGAGCGCGGTGATCTCCCAGAAGAAAAATGTGAATAACAAGTTTCCGCTTAAGACCAGTCCAGCCATTGCGCCGATGAAGAACAAGACCATGAAGTAATAACGTCCGAGTTGTGCTTCACCTCGCATGTAATCGACTGAGAACAGAACTGCCAGTGAACCGATGACGGTAGCAATGACAGTCAATGTCACGGCGAGTCCGTCAGGGACGAAGGTCAGGTTACCGAAAGCAGGAGCAAGCGTCAGATTAATTGCGGAACGCGAATCTACATAAGCCAAAAGAATCAGCGAAGCAATCCCAGACAGCAGACTGAATATCACAGCCAGTGTATGTTGTGCTTTTGCACGCCAATCGCCAATCGCCCAAACAACAAGTGCGCCCAGCCAGGGAATGCCGATGATAAGAAGAATTAATATGCCAGCCATATCAACCTTTTAGAGTGGAAATCTTCGGCACATCCAATGTGCCAAAGCGACGGCGCACCTGCACAGCAAGTGCGAGCCCGACAACAGCCACGATCGTGTCGGCTACGATAACTGTCGCAGCAGTGGATTGTCCCAAACCTAAGTTGCCGCTGACTTTTCCTGCAAAGATCAATGCCAGCACAACAGCTTTTATAAGAATTTGCAGCATCATCACGACTTTGATCAAGTTGCGTGTGATGAGCAGTCCATAAAAACCAACACCAAGCAAGCCAGCGATACCAATCAGAATAATATTGAGAGGGGAAAAATTCATTGATGTACCTCTTCGCTATGACCAGGCGTTCGCTCTGATAACAAGCCTAAAACGCCCATCACACCAGAGAAGATCAAAACGACCTGTATCCAGACATCCAGGACGCGCTGGCGCCATAGGACACTGGCGAGGTCAACTGACCCCATCAAGCCAGCGAACTGAATTGCGGGGTATACCATCCATGCCAGCAAGATCGTCACCGTGGCAACAAGTCCAATAGCCAGCGGCTTTGGGATTACAGATGTCGGGTCAAGCGCGTCTTCGCCCACCACGCTTAATGCGTAGACCATCAGCACCGTGACCAGTCCCGCACCCACCGAGAGTTCCATCACTGCCACTTGAGTTGCGCCCAGCATGAAAATGACCACCGAAGTCAATGCGCTAATACACGCCAGATATAAAGTTGACGATAGGATTCGTTTTGATACAGTTGCACGATACGCGCAGAAAATAGCCCCCGTCAGAAGAAGAAAATACTCAATATATTCGATCATGTTCAACTCCAACGTACATTCGCCTTGGGCGTTTATCAATCCCCTGCCCGCCTCGTATTGTGAAATATACCACAAACAACCATTTACAGACACCCATCAATATTCTAATGAAGCCCAATGAAAAGTGGACTTGCAACACAGAGCACGCCATAGTAAACTACACGCCATGAATACGAGACCTGCTTACCCAATGGTGTTAATGACCATGGCCATGCGCCCGATGCACAGCATAATGCGAATGGAAATGTTCTGCTGCGCCAATTGGAAAGCACGTTAGGTTTACACACGTGAACGAAAACGGGCTGTCCATTTCGCGGACAGCCTTTTTGTTTGTAAAAGCGGATATTGGAAAATGGGTGATGGTTAATGGAGTCATCAATAACCCATTCCCAGCCAATATTTTCCAGCCACGATCCATGAGCCATTAAGTTCCCCATGATCCATTACGGAGTTACCCATGAATGAAAATATACTAATTGCAGTTGCCTGGCCTTATGCCAATGCCGAGATCCATGTTGGAAACCTGACGGGTTCTCACCTGCCCGGGGACATTTCCGCACGCTACCATCGCCTCAAGGGTGACAAGGTGCTGATGATCACCGGCACGGACTCACACGGCACACCTGTCACCATGAGCGCGGATAAACTTGGCAAGCCCGTTGAAGAAGTGTACAAGTTCTATCACGAAGGTTTCATTGAACTGTTCAAGCAGATCGGCATTTCGTATGATCTGTACACCACCACGCACAGCGAAAATCATTTCAAGGTTTCGCAAAGCATCTTTTTAGCCTTGCAAAAAAACGGATTCCTGTTCAAGAAGACCGAGCCGCAATGGTTCTCGCCCGGATTGAACCGCTTCCTGCCTGACCGTTACATCGAAGGGACTTGCTACATCTGCGGCACTGACGGCGCGCGCTCTGATCAATGCGACGCCTGCGGAAATGTGCTTGATCCAACCAAATTGGTTAACCCGAAATCAAAGGTCGAAGGCGATACATCCTCGCCAGAATTGCGCGACACTGAACATTTCTTCATTGATCTCTCGAAGCTTGAACCCGATGTTATCAAATATCTCAAAGACCGCGCCGAATATATGCGCGATACCGTCCTGGGCGAATCGCTGAGGAAGATCGAAGCCGAAGGTCTCAAGCCGCGCGCCATCACCCGTGACCTCGATTGGGGCATCCCCGTCCCAGTGGATGACCCAAGCTGGGAAACAAAAAAACTTTACGTGTGGTTCGAAGCGGTCATCGGATATCTCTCCGCCCCCATTGAGTGGAGTCAGGTATCGGGTAATGGCGAAGCGTGGCGCGATTGGTGGACGAATCCGAAAGCGAAGCAATATCACTTCATTGGCAAAGACAACATCTTCTTCCACACATCGCTCTGGCCCGCCGAGTTAATGGGCGTGGGCAGCGCGTTTATGGAAATTTTTGCCCCACCCCAGCCCTCCCCAGATGGAAAAGCGCCATCTGGAGAGGGAGTCAAGTTGATCCTGCCGTATGACGTGCCCGCCAATCAATTCATGAATCTCGAAGGCAAGAAGATCAGCGGCTCGCGCAATTGGGCGGTTTGGGGACGCGACGCGCTGACCCGCTTCGACCCTGATGCGCTGCGTTATTACCTGACCGTCAACATGCCCGAAAGCAAGGACAGCGATTGGGATTGGGCCGAGTTCGTGGCGCGCAACAACAACGAGCTGGTGGCGACCTGGGGCAACCTCGCGAATCGCGTGCTGGCATTTTGTTATAAGAATTGGGATGGGCAGGTGCCTGATGTGGAATTAAGTACGGGCGGATCGCGATCCGCCCCTGCATTGCGTCCCGCGGACCTTGAACTGCTCGCCACCATTGAAAATGGATTCAACACTGTAGGCGCGGAACTCGATGCCGTGCGCCTGCGCTCTGCATTGGGCGAGACAATGAAGCTCGCCACCGTGGTCAATCAATATCTCGATGTCAACGCGCCGTGGTCCGCCATCAAGGTGGACAAGGAAGCTGCATCGAAAACGGTTTACACCGCGCTCAAAGCCATAGACTCGCTCAAGGTGATGTTCGCGCCGTTCCTGCCCTTCACCTGCGAAAAATTGCATGGCTTCTTCAATTACGAGACTCCGCTCTTCGGCGAGCAATACACCGAGACGGTCAAGGACTCGCTCGGCGAGCATACGGTGCTGAGATATAAGCCCATTGAAGGCTTGCAATGGAAACCCAGCGAGCTACAGCCTGGGAAGAAGTTGAATCAACCGGGTCCGCTGTTTAAGAAGTTGGAGATTGAAGTGATCGATGTAGAGCGGGAAAGGTTGGGAAAGTAAATTAAAAATCGGATGTCGTTATGACATCCGATTTTTTTCTTAATCGTCCCGCAAAGAGCAGTATAGGGTTTTTATTAAGTTTTCTTTATTTCTTGGGCGAAATTACCAAGCGAAAACCCAAATTATCACTACTATTCTCCGCCCGTGCCCTATTTCGAAAAGCACAACGCGCATTCTTTGCAAGATTAAAAAATGATCCTCCTTTTAACACTAATAAATCCGTTACATTATGTTTGGTTTGCCCATTAGATTCTGCATATGGATATATTCTATACACAGACCGAGTCCACTCCCAAACATCACCAGCCATATCAGATGCACCATAAGGACTATCCCCATAAGGAGCATACATTCCTACCGGGGTTATATTACCTTTACCGCTTTCATGAACATTACATTTTTCACGATCGAATTCATCGCCCCATGGATAAATCCGGCCATCAGTTCCACGAGATGCTTTCTCCCATTCCGATTCTAATGGCAGGTCAAAAACATAACCTAAAGGCAAATCCGCTTGGTAGATTTTATTCAACCAACGAACAAAATCCTGGGCATCCTGCCAACGCACGTCAACAACTGGCAATGATTCCATGCCATTTTTCGTTCGAAAAGAGAATCCATCATCAATTGCAAAGCTTTCATATTGTTCGTTTGTTACCAAGGTTTTACCAATCCAAAAATCATATGGAATATCCATTTCAAACTGAGGGCTTGCAATTTCAATATCATCACTTCCCATTAAAAATTTACCCGCAGGTACTTGTACGTATTCCATTTTGCCAAAATAAATTGTCTTTACCCCCAATTTATTATCAGGTAACTCGCCCACAGATGCATTTTTATTTAATATATTTCCGTAAATTTGAATATCAAGACTGTCTTGCCTCAGTTTCAAGCTGGCTAACAATCGTTTATAAGCGACCTCCCTACCACTGGCAGGAAAATAATCGGCATATTGCCATAAACGCAACCTTCTCGGCGGATTACAATCCTCCAAACGCAATGGAATAATAAAAATTGCTTCTTCCGGTTTTTCCAGCGCAATATCCAAAACAAATTTTAATTCACGTTGAACATATCCCTCTTTTGTTACTGACTTATTGGAAAGACATAGAATCACCGCATCGGCGGTTTCCACCGCTTTCTCAATTTCCATATCCCAATTCTGACCTGGGAGAAGCTTTTCTTCATCTAACCACGGATCAATCCAGCCTTCGGCGTTGAGTCGCTGGTAGAGTTCGCGGACAATGGGCTTGTCCTGCGAAGAATGGCAAAGGAAGACGCGGAGTTTGCGGGTTTCGGTCATGTGGGTTTCCCCGAACGTGGGATGATATTCACAGAATATACGGCAGAATTCTTTTTACATCTTCAAAGTAGTTTTTGACACAACTGCAATTGGTCAAAACGAAAACTCCCTGCAGACCGGAAATTTCTGCAAGGAGTTTCTGTTCATCTTAGCCAGGAATATTACGTTGTCAGCTCAAACACGACCCCGCGAATTAATTTCCATTCCAGGATATGCCGCCAGTCAAAGATGCCTCGTCCGCGTGATTTCACGTCAACTCCTTCTGTAAGCGGGCCAACCTTGACTTCAAGGATGCAATGATATCCATGCTTCTCGCGCTGGGAGGAATTAAATTCCTCAAGGATCTGCTTTAGGATCTTCTCCGACTCGGAATTGGGGTCGAAATTCTGCCCATAGGAAACGAATTCGCGGCTCACACCGCCTGTCAGGACGTGAGTCAGCGCAAATGTGGCGGGACCGCTGACCCCGTTCAATATAACGATAAATTTTTGCGTCTCGGATTTTGAACAATATGGGTTAGGCACAACCACCAGATGAGCATGAACCGTAAATGGTTCAGGTGTCGCGGTCTGGCTGACAAAGCTGCCCGCGATCTTTTTATTTTTTACAAAAGGCGCCAGGAACCCTCGTTCCCTTTCTCCCTGATCTGTATATTCGCGATAAAAAGTACTGTTGACCCTGGTATTATCTGCAGTCGCACCCTCCTCCACCGGCTTGCGTTTGAAAGCTACCACAGCGTTAGGCGCGTGATTCGCGGCGTCAAACGCCGGGTCCGCGCCAAACCAGTATTCCTTATCCACCCCATAAATTTTTCCGAGAAGCAGTTCCGTGAGCGGATTGACATCCGGGGACGCGATGATCACACAGTTCTTTTCACTGACCATCTCCTCCAGTTTTTCGATATATACGTCCCGCCCGACGATCTTCTTCCCGACGACATGCTCAATCTGGTAAATGGGCGACTCGATGGTGGCGCGATATTGGTGGCTTGCAAAGTAGGAAGTTAATTCAGACGCGGCGCGCAGGTCCCAGTCACCGATCATCTCGCGCCCGATATCCTTGTTGTGCAATGCGCCTGTGAATATCGAAACCTTTCCCCTCTTTTCCAGCATCTCATCCCAGAGCCTGCGGCGTGACCATTCGGTGAAATCGGAAAGGATCATTTGATGAAGAGTTTCCTCCACTTCACTCGCCAGTGAAGATGGGTCCTTCAGGGAAAAGGTCATATGCCAAAGTGCGCGAATATCAAATGCCAGGTCATCGATCGCCTCGCCCTCCCTGGCAATGGTCGTGATCGGTATGACATTCTTGCCGCGCGCGTGACAATACCCCAGCCAGAAATACATCATCGGATTGCAATTCTTCCCGCCCGTTCGAATGATCGCGCAGAACGATTGCTCTATCTTCTCAAGGATGTCGTTAAAATTGGCATCCTTCTGTACTTCCCTGGCTGTGCGAAGTTCATTTATTAATGGATAGTAGGTATCTGGGATTTTTATTGAAAGCTGGCCGCCTTTTATTTCTGTTGAGATGTTGTCAATTGCGACCCCGACAGCGGCGGCAACATTTGAAGCAAAACTCAAAGAAATATCACCGACCATATCATCTTGTGGATGCTGCTCTCCCAATGAGTTAAAACTCCCGCCCGGAAAATTCAGATTGTCAATTAACAATGTGGTCGGCATCGTCTCAGCCGCGAAGGATGCGCTGCGCTGCCAAATATAATTACTAATGGGGAAATGTTCCATCATAAGCGGCTTAAGGTCTTCATACGCATATGATTTACAACCGGCTTCACTAAGATATTTCGATATCTCCACCCCAAAGGTCTCTTTGTAATGATAGATCGTTACGATTTTTGACCGATGCCATAGGCCAGCCCCAACTCATAAAACACATTGGCGTTTGGCATGGAAATATCCGCGATGACAAAATCCGATTCCTGGATCTTCTTGCAAATTTTTTCACAGATCACATAACCGGTCTTGCGGACCTGATCCGCCTTGATAATGCTCACGGGTCCATCGGCTGCCCCGTAGGAGGAAACAAACCTCTTCAAACAGAGATCATAAAATACGGAAATATTAGGCCGAAAAGGAAGGATCATAAAACCAGAAAATGACTGCTTCTCCCGCCGATGCTCAAACTCGCGGTCAATTTGTTCGGTATAGACGCACCCCTTACCCGTCATGAAACATGGATTTATCCGACGATGCGGCTTGGTAGCTTTTTCACGAAACTCACTTCTCTCATCAGACACGTTTGCCTCCCAGGCGCGGATAATCTCTTCAAGTGTTCGATATCGTTTCCAACCTGTAATCATTGTACGTCGAATTCACATAAATACAAGTGACGATCTTCACAAGCTACTCGCTTATGAGAGTGTACTTCAATTTATGAAGATCGCCGGAGCCTGGCAAATCAGGTATACAATGTAAAATATGGAAAATATCGATCACCCACAAAGGAGACCCAATGACCACTGTATCTGCTGAAATACATGTACACGCCCCGCTGAAACTTGCCTACCGCGCCTTTACCAATTCCACTTCCCTGCGCGAATGGCTGTGTGATGTTGCCACGGTCGACCCGCATCCGCGCGGGCGTATGTATCTCTGGTGGCGTGGAGATTTTTACTCGAGCGGTCATTATCTTGAATTGGATGAAGACAAACGACTCAAATTCCGCTGGTTCTCAAGCATCGATCCCGCCCCGACCGAAGTGACTGTTACCGTTACCGAGATGGATGGCGGCACGCTGATTCGGATGGATCATGAAGTCCCTGATGATTCCGCGTGGTCAAAATTAGCGGAAGGATTCCGCGCAGAATGGACGGGCAGCTTGGAGAATCTCAAATCCGTGCTCGAAACCGGGCTGGACCTGCGGATCGCCAACCGTCCCATGCTGGGAATCTTCCCCGGCGATTTCACCGAAGAGCAGGCCGGTGTGCTGGGAGTTCCAGTCCGTGAAGGCATGCGGCTGGATGGTGTCGTGGATGGAATGGGCGCGCAAAAATGCGGTCTGCAAGCCAATGATGTGATCGTCGAAATGGCAGGTCATTCGATCAGAAACGATGCCTACAGTCTGCCAAATGCCATTGCCGGAAAGAAAGGCGGTGACAAGATCGAGGTTGTCTTCTATCGCGGTGCCGAAAGGAAAACCGTCACAATGGAATTAAGCAGGCGTCCGATGCCTGAGGTTCCATTCAACGCGGTTGAGCTTGCCGGTAAGGCGCGTGAATTATATAAAGTCGGATTGGCTGAAGTAGAGGGTTGTTTTGAAGGAGCTACAGATGCTCAGGCAATGGCCCGTCCTGCTCCACAGGAATGGAGCGCGCTTGAGACTGTCGCCCACCTAATTCAAGGGGAACGCTTTAATCAAACCTATCTCACCAGCCTGGTCGACGGCTACGAACTGGTCAACGACGGCTTTGGAAGCAACGTCCATGCCCAGGTACAGGCAACGGTGGCGGCAAACCCAAGCATCGAATTAATGTTGAGCGAACTGCGCCGCGCGGCTGAAGAGACCCTTGCCTATGTTTCCTTCCTGCCTGATGAATTCGTCGCAAATAAAGGAAGTTTCTATCGCTTCGGGTCTGTACTACTCCAACCGAATTTCCACCTGACAGGACATACACAACAGATCAAAGACGCGATTTCCGCCGCATTGAAATAGAATGCGAATCAAAAATAGATGGCCTTTATGCCATCTATTTTTTGATTTAAACGGGGGGCGCATCTTTCTTCAAAAACAAGATAAATCCCACCAGCCTTAGGCCTGCACTCACCCACAACGCGCCGCCGAGACCGATATAGTCCGCGATCCAGGTGCCAAGCAGCGGCGCAATGATCGCGGATAAGTATTGCATGGACTGGGCCAGCGAGACAAAGGTCGCTCCATATTCGGGCGGTACAGTCTTCATCAACTCATCAAAGAAGACCAGGTCAAGGCCTGATTGGAAAAGTCCGGCAATGCCTGCATAAAGGATGATGAGCGGAACCTCGGAGTTGCAGCGGTAAGCGCCGGATAGAAGATCATGCCGAATGTCGTGGCAAGCAGAACGAAGCGTCCGCCATATTTGCGGGAGGACCACGGCCAGAGGAAGTACCCCACGAGCATGACGAGCGTCATGGTCATGGTAATGGTCCCGATCTGTGAGTCAGTGGCTTTGACCTCGCGGACCAGGAACAACGGCATGATCGGTGCGCTCAAGGTCATTGCAGAGAAATACACAAATTTTTTTGAGGCAAAGGATATGAACGCAGGTTCACGGCGGATCAAGGAGAAATAATTCCGGGCTGAATCCCAAACCGATGAGGATGGAGCAAGCGCGGGCGGAGGCGAAGCCTGATCCGGGCAGTTTGATCCGATTCGAAAAATAATAGCTGATCAATCCGCCAATGGACAGTCCGAAGAACATCATCTCATAGTTGCGCGGAAACTCAACCAGATCGATCACACGCGTCACAAGAAAGGTCATGACCACGCTGGTCAGACCGAAGATTGCCCAACGGCGGCTGAGCAGGGCGTAGCGTCCCTCAGGCCCCGCAACCGCATTCATGACAACCGAGAACGCGACCGCCAGGGCAGTTTGCGGCAGCGTGGCAAATGCCCAGACCGCAAGCGTGGCGATCACCGCATATTCCTTTGATAAAAGGAATGTGAACAGCCCCGTCATGGTGAAACATGAAATGACAAGCAGGCGTGAGACGCTGTACCAGGGCACGATGTTGCGGCGCGTCTGCAGGAAACGGCCGACGATGATCGCGAGCACCAGCCCGGTCATACCCGGCATGGATGTGAGCAACCCCACCTGAAAATTACTCGCGCCGAGGCGTGTTAGAAAGACAGGCAGGAAGGGCGCGGCGACATTCGAAATACTGACGCCGATCGCATCTATCTGTACATAGCGAAAATTTCTTTTCTGGATTTCCCGTTCATCTGAAGGATTCAACATAAGGTTTGACCGCTGAAATTATAACGCCTCGAAGATTGGTAAAATTACGAGATGATCAGAATTACAGAAATCCAGGCGAATCAGGTAACGGAAGCAAAATACGTGATCTCGGCCGTAGCCCAACGTATCTTTGTGCCCGAAAAAACGGTCCAGGAGTTTTACGATATTCTGGAGGAGGAAGGCGAGTTAAGCGATGTGGATAATTTTCAAAAGGTATATGTTGAAAATTGCGGCTTATTTCTGGCAGTAATGGATAATGATAAATTGGTCGGCACGGGGGCGGTAAAAAAACTGGACGGGAAGACTGCCGAGTTAAAACGGCTCTGGCTGCTTGAAGAGTATCACGGACAAAAAATCGGCTACCAGGTTGTCTCCCGCCTGCTCGATTTTGCACGCGCGCAAAAATATGAAAGGGTCTGGCTGCAAACCAGTTTGAAACAGGAGCGCGCGATCAGTTTTTACACACGCGTAGGATTTTATAAGATCGCCAATTATCGCGAAAGCATGGATAATTATTCGATGGAAATTATCTTGTAATGATGCGTATCAGAAATTAATAACCCCTGTATCCCCGCGCGACACTTTCGATCGCATCCTGCCATTTGGGTAGTTGATCAAACAGCTTGCGCATCACCTCTTTTGTGCGCTGACTGAACAGATCATAATTCCCATAGGCTTCACCAGTCTGCGGGTTGACCAGATCGGTCACGCCGCGCAGGATCAGGCACTTGATCGCATTCTTTTTCGCCACCCAGGCGATCGCGCCCGACTCCCAATCTGCGGCGACAGCATTATATTTTTCGATCAAGGCTGGAATATCCGTACTGACGATATCGCGGTCGGCTGAGACCAGTAATCCGCGCAAAACAGGGACAGGCAAAATACGCGGCAGGAAAGACATATCCATTTCAGTGGAATAATACTCAATGGCTTCATCTGGATCTGACATCTGTTCAATGATGTCATAAACGATGGTCTTCTCGACCAAAATGATCGTTCCGCGTTCGATCGATCCCTCAAAGCCGCCGCAAGTCCCAAGATTGACGATCAACTCTGGCTGAAAGTGATCGATGACGTATTGTGTGGAAGCCGCCGCTGAAATTTTCCCCCACCCGCCGTGGAATAAAATTACAGGCTGGGCATCAAAAGTATGTTCAGCAAATTCGCCATAGGGTGAATTTTGAATCTCGAGATGTGGATACAGCTCCTTCATCACGCGCCATTCAGCATTTGCAGAAATTATAGTGACGGTTTTCATGAGACCTTCCCTTCCAAATAATCAATAACAAATTGCAAAGCCGCGTCCGCCGAATATTGTTTGTTTTGCCCACGATCGCCGTCCCACAGAAAATGACGCACCCAATTCCCATCCCTGGCCGAAAGGCCAAACCAGGTTGAGCCAACAGGTTTTTCCGGTGTTCCGCCGCCAGGCCCCGCCACCCCGCTGACCGAAACAGCGATATCAGCGTCAAATAATTTCCGCGCACCAAGCGCCATTTCAAGGACCACTTCTTTACTGACCGCGCCATGCGTATTGAGCGTATCCCAGGAAACGCCAAGCAGTTTGCTCTTGGCTTCATAGGAGTATGCCACCACGCCGCCGGAAAAATATTCTGACGAACCGGAGATGTTCGTGATGCGGTGTGAAATCAATCCGCCAGTACAGGATTCTGCCGTGGCAAGTTTATATCCACGCACGCGTATGGTTTCTTTCAATACCTCTTCAAATACAGTTGTCATACCGATCTCCTGAAAATTTGAACCATTATACTTCGGGTATAATGCGGCAATGTCCAACTGGAATGGGAAGACGATTGGCAATGTGCAGATCGGTGAGTTCATTGCGCGCGGGGGCATGGCTGAAGTCTATCTCGGTGAACATAAATCACTTAATCGAAAAGTAGCCGTAAAGATCATGCGCGATCATGTTGACCATGATCCGGACACACGCCTACGTTTTGAACGTGAGGCGCGAGTGGTCGCAGGCCTGCGCCACCCCAACATCATTCAAATGTTCGACTATGATCTGGTGGAAGGTCAGCCCTGTCTCATCATGGAATATGTGCCGGGAGCGACGCTTGCCAATTATCTAAAGGCTCTGCACGCCCGCAAGGAAAAACTTCCGCCAAATATGATCGCTCGTATTATTTCCGCGCTTGCTGCCGCAATAGATTACGCCCATTCACACCACATTGTTCATCGGGATATCAAGCCCGCCAATGTTATGCTGCGCTCCGCCAGCGGACCGGTCAATGCCGATGAGCCTTTACCCGCGGATGTAGAACCGATATTGACTGATTTTGGATTGGTGCGCCTGCTCGACTCATCCATCCAAACCTCAAGTGGAACAGTCTCCGGCACTCCTGCTTATATGAGCCCGGAACAGGCGCGCGGCGATAAAGTCAGCCGCAAATCCGATATCTACTCACTCGGCGTGATCCTGTATGAAATGTTGGCAGGAGCAGTGCCTTTCGAAGCAGAATCATCCTTTGGCGTTTTGATGAAGCATATCAACGAGTCGCCGCCGCTAATTTTCGGGATCTCACCAGACCTGCAAGCCATCATCAATCGCGCTCTCGCAAAAGATGAGAAGCTGCGCTATCCTTCCGCGACGGAAATGGCCGAGGAACTGACAGCAGTTCTCAATGGGCAGCGGATTTCAAAGAACACAGCCGGCATTGCCAAACACGCACTTGAATCATCAAAGAACAAAAATCAAACGCACTCTTTCAATTGGATCTGGGCAGGCTTCTTTACTCTTATTCTGATCGGAGCGAGTTTTATCGCTTTTCGATCTTTATTTCTCCAATCGGTGGATAAGGACAAGCCCGTTGGCCGTGTTGTTTTCTCTGACCAAAACGCCCTGATGGATAAGATCTCGATCACACTTGGCGATCTTCCCGCGCTGAAAACTGGCTCCCATTACGAGGTTTGGCTGCTGGCTGGAGGCGGAGAGATCCGACGTAATATCGGCATACTTAAAATGGATGAGTCTGACCAGGGGCAGTTGGTTTACACCAATCCCGATCAGGAGAATATCCTGTCGTTGTTTGACCAGATCGAAGTTACGATCGAACCGAACAATGATCCCGCTCCTGATAGATCCTCCGCCGATATTGCAGCATCCTCCGTATTTCCTGCGCTGGCATTGGTCCATGTACGGCATATTCTGACAGTATTCGAACCTGCCCCGCAGGAGACCGCACTCATCCAGGGATTATGGGGCGCGGCAGACGGGTTGTATACAAGCGTGGATGAATTGCAGGAAGCATTCGCGAACGGTAACGAGGAAATTGTTCGGAAAAAAAACGAGGAGATCATTAATCAACTTACCGGGAACATGAACACAGCCCAGTACTTGGACTGGAACAGCGACGGCACAATTGACGACCCATACGATGGTTTTGGATTGCTTCAAAATGGCGACCCCGGCTATAACGATCAAGGATATATTTCACAGACCGCTTCACACGCGCAATTCGCCAGACAAGCAGCTGATGCAACAGAGAATATAAAAATACAAAGCGCGAATTTGGTTTTCTGTTTGGATAACATGAAAAGCTGGTCTGAACAGCTGCTTACAGAAGCGCTGCAATTACAGGCGATGTCTTTTGGCCCGGAAATGAAAACACTTATTACGGAAATGACCGTGCTCACAAATCAGATCATTTCCGGAGTCGATTCAAACGGCAATGCATTAATCGAGCCGATCATCGGCGAAGGCGGAGCCACTACCGCGTATGAATACGCCTACTATCTGGCAGAAATGGCGCTCCTGCCAGGCTCATCCTCCGCACCAAAGACAGGTGAGTAAGCAAGTATTAATCATAAAAACGGCGCTTGAATCTTAAATGATCCAAGCGCCATTTTTTTATTATCCGCGCACGATCAACTATGGCATCAAATTATTGATGCCGCCAAAAGTATCGCCAATAACTGGCCCAAGTAAAAGGACGGATATACCCGCCACACAAGCGCAGAAGATAAAAACAACACAACCCGGCAGGAACACGGAACCTGCCGCCTGTCCGTAACCGAAGCGATTGACAGCTTTTACCGCCATTACTTGCAGCATGAGAGCATAAAGACTCAAGCCCAAAGAGATCACTCCCGTGCAAATCCCTACGAACGGAATCACACCAAGAAGCGCGAACAACGATGATGCAATTGTGAATGGAACCGTGATTGCAGCCATGGCATATAACATTTTTTCATACGTCCCCGTTCCGCCGAATAATTTTGCGATCCACTGGATAATCGCCGCCCCAAGCGCAAAGAATACAACAGAGAACAGCCCGGCCAGTGGGGATGCGCAAAGCCCGCCAATGAGCGAAACTCCAACGCTTCCACCGCCGCCTGTGGTTTGAGGCAAGTATTGTTCCAACCCAGGTATTTGCTGAAATTGCGAGCCGACACCAGTTGCCATGCGGATCGTGACTGCGAATGCCTGAATGATCCCGGAAAGCGTCCCAGCGATAAAGACCCAAATATAAGCGGTCTTGGCGCTCACATCTGGATGTTCGGTAATATCCACAAAGGTCTGCTCATTGGGTTTGGTGACTGCCTTGATCCAAACTGGCAGCCAGCCGGCCGGTCCAGGTTTGGACTCGATCACTGGTGTATTAGGGGGCATTTGTTCCATTTGAATTTCTCCTTATTAAAATATTAACTTCATATCGCATTATACGCATCAAATCAAATTAAGTTCCGCTTTATTAGTAAACTGCCTGATCGGTAACTTCCAGTGCTTTGTCCAGAACATCCATGCCTTCCTGTAATTGATCTTCATCAATGATCAGCGGCGGTATGATCAACACGGTATGCCAGTGAGTATATAAAAACAATCCATGATCCATGCAATATTTTCTCAACGCAACCATCTCCGGTGCAGACCCGTTCCAAGGGGTCATTGGTTCTTTTGTCTTTCTATCTTTGACCAATTCGATGATGCCGAACAGTCCGATATTTCGGACTTCCCCAATAGATGGATGCGCCTCGCCCAGATCCGTCAGCATCCGCCTCAAGATTCCGCCCATACCTGCCGCGTGCTCGACAAGTTTATCTTCCCTGATGACATTAATGTTCGCAACAGCAGCCGCCAGTGAAATGGGATGCGAGGTATAGGTCAGCCCGCTTTCAAAGGCGTGTTCGTTAAAAGCCGCAGCGATCTCGGGTTTCATGGCAACCGCGCCGAGCGGCGCATACGCTGAGGTGAGTCCTTTTGCCATGGTCATAATATCCGGCACCACATCCCAATGCTCGATGGCAAACATCCTCCCTGTACGGCCAAACCCGCTCATGACTTCGTCTGCGATCATCAGGATGCCGTATTTATCGCACAAGGCGCGCACACCTTGCATATATCCCTGCGGCGGGATGATGATGCCGTTCGTGCCTGTCACCGATTCCATGATAATGCCCGCAATGGATTCAGGACCTTCATATAAAATTATCTCTTCCAAATGGTTGACATAATCGCGCGCAAAATCCTCTTCCAAAATATTTGGATTTGTGCGATGAAACGTGGAGCGATAACGATACGGGTCAAGGAAATGCACCACCCCCGTCATCAGATTCGGCTCCCAACCCACGCGGCGTGGATCACCGGTGACAGCCATCGCGCCCGCGCTCGCGCCATGATACGAACGATAGCGCGCAAGGATTTTGTGACGTTTTGTATATCCACGCGCCAGCTTGATGGCATTCTCATTCGCATCTGCGCCGCCGAGGGTGAACAGAACCTTGCTTAACGCGCCCTGCGGTGTGACATCCGCCACAGCCTTGCTCGCAATCGCGCGGATTTTAGTCGCCATGCCCGGCGCGGCGTAAGGCAATTCCGCGGCTTGATCTTGCATAGCTTTGATAACACGTTCATTTCCATGTCCGATATTGACGCACATCGTCATAGAATTGAAATCAAGATAACGCTTGTCATCCACATCCCAGAAGTACACACCTTTGGCGCGCTTCACAGCAATGGGATTTACTTTGGCTTGCGCAGACCATGTCCAAAAGACATGGTCCTTGGAAAGAGATAGAATTTCGTCATCGGGTAGCTCAAACATCGGAAAGCCTCTTTGGGATTTATGAATTTAGAAAGGGTACACCAGTAGTTGATGACAAATTATAATCCCCGTCAGCCTATGAACACATTTCGTTATAAGCGCATCGTTGTGATCGGCACGACCTCATCGGGCAAATCTACGCTGGCAAAAAGATTAGCCGAAAAGATCGGCGGAGACTTTATCGAATTGGATGCTTTGCATTGGGAATCCGATTGGGTGGAAGCAAAGCTCAAAGTGTTTCGAGAGCGCGTCGAAACGGCGACCGGTTCACAGGTCTGGGTGGTGGCGGGAAATTACCATGTTGTGCGTGATCTGATCTGGCCGAAGGCACAGGCTGTCATCTGGTTGGATTATTCATTTTCACTCGTCTTCTGGCGATTGCTTACCCGCACGATCCGCCGCTGGGTCACACAGGAGGAATTATGGAATGGAAATCGTGAGCAATTTTGGGGACATTTCAAGATTTGGTCTGAGGAATCTCTTTTTCACTGGTTGTTCAAATCATATTGGAGAAGAAAACGGGAAACACCTCAGCTTTTGGCTTTGACCGAGCATGTCCACTTAAAAGTATTCCATTTTCAAAAGCCGAACGAGACTGAAAATTGGCTAAAAAATATATGATTCACGTCCTGCGAAGCCATGCGATAAATTGAAATGATTCGAGCGTGATGACGGTCAACAAAAGTATTCTCCATTCATTTGTAAAGCTCGCCCGCAAAAGCATAGTGATGGAAGCAAGGAACAAACCAACCAACGAAAGCAAACTCAACCGCACAATATGACGGCGCTCCACTCCCTTTTTATCTTCTTTTACAGTAATAAAATGCAGATGATGGCGAAACCGTGTCAGATCCCATGCGACCAGTGTAAAGATACCGCCTGAAAACATCCAGCCCGGCGTGAACCGAAACCATAGTCCAAATGCAGACGCCAGTATCGCAAGGATCAGCCCAATCCATGAAAACCAGCGGACACCATTCCAAGCCGTGATGAGCCACAAGATGCCAATAAAAACGATCCAGCGCACAACAGAATCCAAGCCCACTTCCGCGTATCCCCAGGCAAGCGAGCCGCTACCGATTAGAATACTAAAAAAAAGCGCAATCCCTGTCAAAATATCCTCCATTTGAATTCTACCATTTGACCACAAGCCGCATGTTATACTGCCAAAACAAAGGATGAGTTATGAAGGATGAATTCGTTTGCAACGGCGCGCTGCATCCCAAAGCAATTGAGGGATTGAAATTATTTAACAAAAAAAAATTCTTTGAAGCGCACGAAGAATTGGAAGATGCCTGGCGCGACGAGACAGGGGAAATCCGTAACTTGTATCAGGGCATATTACAAGTGGCAGTCGCCTATTTACACGTCACACGCAGAAATTTTAATGGCGCGGTCAAAGTATATGAACGCAGTGCCAGGTGGCTGAACGGCTATCCTGATGTTTGCAGGGGAATTTTTGTGGGGAAATTGAGAAGAGATGCAGAAACAACTATAAAAAAGCTAAAATCACTGGGGGCGGAAAATATAGCGGAATTCGATATGTCGTTATTCCTTCCCGTGGTGTGGAAGGAGAAAAGAGCGTGGTTCTGCGACCGCTGTGGAACTGAGATGCACGAAAAAAACTGTAAAGTCAGCTGCCCCAATTGCGGCAATCGTTTTGACTGCTCGGATTTGAATATTTATTTTGATTGACGAGTGCGCTGCGCACGAATTGTGCTTACGGCAATGCAATCGGTGTGAGGGTGGGTGTTGGCTGGGGAATTGGCGTTGGCGATAATTCGAGCCAGCCACTGAGATTAAAGTATTCGGATAAAAACGCATTACGCTCAATTTCCGTCATTGGGCGCGGGCGGGAGAAATCCTCAAGCATCGCCGTGAGGATTTCCACTCCAAGATAATGGCCGTCATAAAAAACATGACGATCCAAAAACTCGCGGCGCGTTCCATCAATGACCGTCCCATCAGAAAGAGTGTAGTACATCTGATCGAAGAACAAATTCCCCAAGCCGTAATGAACAAATGAAGCGCCGCGAAATTCCATGATGTGCGGATAATGCGCCTGACTGCCACTGACCACGGTCGCACCCGCATCCGCCACTTCACGAAAACCCTTAACGTGTGTATAGCACGGGCCGGCGTAATAACATTCCTCATGTTGGAATGTGAAGATCACCATATAGCCCTGCGCCTTCAACGAGTGAATTTGATCCACAAAGAAATCGTAATCACAATCTGCTGCCCCAGGCGTAGTATCCGTGGCTTTGGCATATTTCAATTTTCCATTGCACCCCATGAATGCGATCTTGTTTCCATTCACATTCATTAAGATTGGCTGACGCGCTTCTTCAGAATTCGCACCACCGCCATAATAGGGCAGGTTATTTTTCTTATATATCGCAAGCGTTTCGAGCATCGCGTTCACACCGCGGTCTGCAAAATGATCGCCAGTCAATTCGACAATATCTGTGCCGATGTCCAAAAACAGATCGAGATATTTTGGGTCACTGCACAAAAGCAAGTTTGTATAACTAAAATTCGGAGTTGGGCAGGCCGCATCAAACGGCACCTCGTTGCTGATATGCGCCACATCAGCTTCCCGCATCCAATCCCTGATCAATGAACCGGGATAGGTCACACCTTTTATTTCCATGGTGGCGGCAGTAGCGCGCACCAATGCGGTCACGCCGGTCAATATAACAGTCGCGAGTTTGGATTCGTCTCGATTCGACGCAGGCAAAACAAATGTCAAAGATGACAAACCAAAATTTATTTTCAGCGGATATTTAGCCACATCGAAATCTTTACGGAGCGGAGATTGACCATCCACACTCAAAACCTTCCATTTTGGCTGGATGTCTTCAAATGGGATGATCGCCCAGACAGACTCTCTCCACGCCGTATCCATTAATTCATCGCTTGACACGACTCGGACGGCGCCTGAAGCTGGTTCACCCCAAACGGCTGTAAACGCCTTCAGTGTGGATTCTGCCATTAGTAAGCCACGCCCAGCCATTGGTCGTCCCGAAGCTGAACCGTTCCATAAAGAAAGCAGATCCTGCTCGGTCGCATTATCTGTCACAGTTGCAAATGGTGCAACCAGGGCATACACCCACAATGTGCTTTGAGACACGTCTGCGATATCTAATTTTTGAGTGGCAATCGATGGATCGATCGTAAAAGGAATATTCCAAGTCTTGGCAAGATCAACAAGGGCATCAGGAACAGCAGGACTCACCCACAAGGCTTCAGGCACTGAAGTGTTGGTGGCTGCCGGCAAAGATGGAATTGGGGAAGGCGGAGGAGTCGCCCTGCCAACTTCATCAGGTACACATGCCGCGAGAATCGAAAAGCAAATCAGGTAAATTAAAGTTTTTTTCATACAATTTCTATTGTTCTTATATTCAGATATAAACGCGAGGCGTTTTATACGCCTCGTGTTGGGTAAGTATTATTGATCAATATAATGAATTATGCTTTGGAGGAAAATGATATTTTAGAAAGTGTAAATTCCTTTAACACATCTTCGTCAATGGTCACACCCAGGCCAGCTCCGCGCGGCACGTCAATGGTTGAATCTGAATTTAATATAAAGCGCTCGTTCGTAATATCGCGCACATAATATCGATCTGATGCCGAGATATCGCCGGGCAAAATAAAGTTAGACAGAGAAGCCAGGGCAATGTTTGAGGCGCGTCCCACACCCGTCTCCAACATTCCCCCACACCAAACAGGCATCGAAACGTTCTTACATAGATCATGCACCATCACTGCCTGACTCAAACCGCCTAATCTACCCGCCTTGATATTAATGATACGGCAGGCTTTCATCTCGATAGCATAACGAGCATGGCGCGGAGTAATAATGCTTTCATCCAGGCAGATCGGTGTCTCAAATTGTTCCTGCAATTTATGATGATCCCAAATATCGTCTTCAAACAAAGGCTGTTCGATCAACAATAAATTCAGCCTATCGAGCGGAGTGAGTATTCTCGCATCTTGCATTGTATAGGCAGAATTCGCATCCACCTGCAAACGAAGATCGGGAAATTCTTTTCTTACAGCAGAGGCATCATCCACATCCCTGCCGGGTTTGATCTTGATCTTTATACGGGCATATCCCTGCTTAACATAGTCTGTCACACTTTTCACCAGGTTTTGAGCTGATGGCTGTATCCCAATTGAGACACCCACTTCAACTTTTTCGCGCACGCCCCCCAGCAATTCGCGCAAAGATTTGCCCTCGCGCTTGCCGAGCAGGTCCCATAGCGCCATTTCCACCCCAGCCTTGGCAAGGTGATGTCCGCGAATGCCGGAGACTCGCTCCTGAAAATCCAACGCACCTTTAATATCTTTTCCAATAATTAACGGCGTGATGAATTCCTTAAGAATGTGAAGCGCGGTCCCAGTCGTTTCATAGTTATAGCCTGGGTCACGTGAAGCGACGCACTCTCCATACCCGATCAATCCCTCTGAATGAATTGTGATCAAGATACATTCGCGGTCGGTCTCACGGCCAAAGGATGTTTCAAACGGCGAGACAAGCGGCATGGACAAATGCTGAAAGGTAATCGATTCTATTTTCATTTGTTTAATAACCTTGTTTGAACGACAAAAATATCAATGATCAACCTGGACATCTGTTTGCTCATCCCCAACTTTCAGCGCGCGTAATACGTCATCAATACCAGATGATTCCAAACGCATGCCAGGCGCAGGTGTGCCGCAATACGGACAGATATTCCAGGGTAATTCCATGAATTTTGAACAATGATGGCAGGTCTTCTTTAATTTTGTGTGGCAATTTGGACAGATCTGCCAATCTTCCTTCACACGCCGCTCGCAGCCCGGACAAAGCGGAAGATCTTCCAGCGCTTGCAGCAAAGCTTCCTCTTCCAGCGTGCGTTGATATTCCTCCTCCAATGTCCGCTGTGGACGCAGAATCAAATAGATCAGCACGCCGGGCAAGTTCAATACAGCCACCAGTAAAGACGCGAGTGTTTGCACGAGCGGATCACGCGCGCGCGCGCGAATATCCCGATATGTCCATACTACAAGGCTTATCCACAATGCAGCTAAAAATGCGCCCCCAAATGCGGTCAACACGAGCGCAAAACTACTTAAAAAAACCGGGTCAAAGGTCATAATAACTCCAGAACTGTATCCTCTTAAATCAATTTATTCGTTACAAAATGGTATGAATGGAAAGCTATTTTAATCCATTATCTCATGGAGTTTGGAAAACAAAACGCCAATCCGTCCCGCTCTGAGTGTAGGAAGAGTTCACACCCATCACCTGATAGAAAGTTCGCCCTGGACGCATATAGATGGGTTCCCCTTCCAAAGTGGTAAGCAGTACCGGTTGATCCTGGTAGGCACGATGCCAAACAGCAGGTATTGCCACCCCGTCACGGAACACATAGGCATTCCCAAAATCCAACAGGTCAATGTTAAATACTTGATCATGCGCGTTATAGGAATTTGCGTAAATATGAGGAACAAACAGCACAACTACATTTTCAGCGGTAACAGGCAACCCTGTTTGCGCATCCGAAAGCGGGGCATACGCTTCTGGCTTCCCTTTTACCATGTCATTTGCTTCCTGGTAGCGAAAATATTTATGAGTGGCGGGATCATACTCCCAATAGTTGTAACTATAAATTGAATAGGAAGAGAAAATGCGGGTCACAGCTAATGGACTTTCGGGCAAATCCTCTGTGAAAAATCCGCCATTGATTACCTGTGGAGAATTATCTACGCCTTTCTTTATGGCGCAAGCAGCCCACTTTGTAGAGTTAAAAAATTGATTGTTATAGGAGTCGCGGTGATATGGTCCCGTGAAATAAGGGGAACAGCCACCAAACCCAACAATGACCAGGAAATCATTGAGGTCACTGCTTTTCAAGTAATTTAATTCACGCGGATCCGCTGATTTAAATACGAGGAATGCATGATACATACGCGTGACATGTTCATCAAAAAAGCGACCTGAGCGCACAGGTCCGACCATTTTGGGGTTATTTGAATAGAATACTGCGATAAAACGAGTATCACCCCATTCTATATAGTATTCATAGACGACATCCGCCAGAGTCAATCCTGATTGAGGGCGAACATAATCGGGCGAGTTCGCTATTTTTATTGCAAATGGTCGATGTTCGAAAGTAGATGGATCGCTGACAATCAATCCGGTCAGCGGGTTGGTGATACTTAGGGGGGTAACTTCAGGTGGAGGCAGTATCTGCACAGAACCAGATAATCCCTGAGCGGGAACATAATAAGACGGGTAGGGTGTATAGGTAGGTTCGATTTGCGGAGTCGACAGGATTAAGTAAGGGTCAATATTTGTATCGGCTAAGGGCTGGAAAGGTGTCAAGGTAGTGTCAAAAGGTAAAATCACACTCGGTGAAACTGGGATAGGGGCCAGTTCGGGAGAAGAAGCGCAGGAAGCGATCAACAAAATATTTAATATCAGAACAACGGCCCTGAACTTAATGCGCCTGTAAAGTCTAAAATCCATACGAATGATTGTACCAAATCAGGATGCTCGTTGACCTTTGGGGGATTAACCCAGTAAAGTTAATGCAGATATTTCACGGAATGCAATACTACACGCAAACTCCTACTCAAAAAAAATCCATTCATTCTATGCACTTTGCGGCCGGGTATTGATAGAGATTTAACCACTGCAATTCCCACCATCCATAAAAGGCAAAGTGCCTGACAATAAAACTGATACAATTGTTTTTCCCATGTTGATTTTGATTTCCTGTTCGATTCTTTTCATATCTGCGCTGGCACTGATCGTGTTGCGTGTGACCCAACAAAACTCACGCTATGCATGGTGGACGGCAATGGGCGGCGCCACCCTGACTACGATCAGTATATTCATCTGGCAAACTCAAATGCCTTTCAGATTAAATCTACTCGCCTGGCAGCCAGACAAATTATTCGTTAACCCGATCTCATTTCATGCGGATGGAATTTCATGGCCTCTGGCGCTCAGCATTGTCACGCTTACCCTGACCAGCATGCTCACATCTGTGGCAAGGCCGGGTGTTTCCAATTCCCTTAGCTGGGCTGGCAGTCTTGCGCTAGGCGGACTTGGATTAATGGCTGTTACGTCTGATAACCCACTGACTCTTGTACTGGTATGGGGTGCGCTGGATATCACTGAGCTTATTACGCAGATAACATCAGCAGACAGCGCAGCAGACAACGAAAAAATCGTTATTTCCTTTTCCACGCGCGCACTTGGAATTAGTTTATTGTTATGGGCGCATATTGTCAGTATTTCTCAAGGGGGTAGTTTCGATTTTCAATCAATTGCACCAATTTCGGGTTTATATCTTGTTGCCGCTGCGGGGCTGAGATTGGGTGTGTTGCCGCTGCATTTGCCTTATTCATCAGAATCCATATTAAGGCGCGGACTTGGCACATCACTTCGATTAATATCAGCAGCGTCAAGTCTCGTGCTGCTCACACACATCCCTGCTGTCAGTTTAAATTCCAATCTGACCCCATTTCTGCTTGGACTTGCGATTATGGCCGCGCTTTACGGCGGCTGGATGTGGCTGCGTGCACCCGATGAATTAACAGGCCGCCCCTATTGGATTATTGGTTTGGCTGCGCTCTCGGTCACATCGGCACTCAGCGGGAATCCATTAGGGGCTGTTGCCTGGGGATGCGCCCTCGTTCTGGTTGGAGGTGGGCTGTTTCTCGCATCGGTCCAACAACTTTGGCTAAACCGGGCCTTGCTCATTGGCGCGTGGAGTCTTTCCTCTTTTCCCTTTTCTTTAACAGCAAGCGCCTGGCTTGGCAATTTGGGCTTCTTCATTCCATTCGTTATTGCGGCACAAGCCCTGATCTGCGCAGGATTTCTTCGTCATGCCCTGCGTCCATCTGGACGAGATACATTTGAATCACAACCACGTTGGGCCCGCGCAGTATATCCAGCTGGTATTCTTTTTCTGATCACGGTTCAAATCCTATTGGGTTTTTTCGGCTGGGACGGCGCATCTCAAATCGGCGCATGGGTACAAGCCATTATCGTTTCAGTTTTGACGTTTGGATTAGCTTGGGCAACACCGCGTTTTCGAGTACTGAACCCGATCCGCGCACACTGGGTAAGTTCAACAACAACCTCCAGTCCAGATAGTATCTACAGTAATATATGGGGGGTGTATCGAGCTATTGGAAGGGTCAGCCAGTCCATAAATAGTACGATTGAAGGGGAAGGCGGTATTATGTGGACATTGCTTTTTTTGATTATCTTCATATCTTTATTAACACAAGGGCTTCCATAGAATGACCTCTGAAATCATCTCATGGATCGCAGTTGGGTTGATCTTCGCAGCCAGCACCGTCATGTTGATCAACCTTGACTGGCGCACAAACCTCGGTGCGCTGGCCATACTCTATCTCGCGGCTTTCTTGCTGATAACACATCACATGCCTTTTATAATGGCCTCTACAAAACTCATTACAGGCTGGATGGTGGTAACCGCATTGGGCATGACACGGTTGAGTTTACAAACTGTCGAAAATGAAAAAGGGGAATCCTTCTGGCCGCGTGGACAATGGTTCCGCTTGATCTTGATGTGCATTGTTGTGATCGTTACCATAGGGTCAACACCACGAATTGAAGCTATGATTCCCGGTCTTGGCTTACCGGTTATTGCTGGCGGGCTGATGTTGATCGGAGCAGGCGTTCTTCAACTCGGCGTAACTTCAAACCTGTTGAGTATGATCCTTGGTTTGCTTATCTTGCTGGCTGGTTTTGAAATTATTTATGCGGCTGTGGAAAGTTCGATCCTTGTAGCAGGTCTACTTTCAATTACCAGCCTCGGATTAAGCCTTACAGGTTCTTATTTAATGATCGCCGGTTCCTTTCCACATGATATGGAGGAGGAATTATGAGCGCACCAGTTCTGTGGATCGGTATTCCCTTTCTTTCCGGAGCATTGATCCTGCTCTTTTTACGCGAACGGATTTCCCCTCTCATCGGCGGAACAGCAGCAATGATTCTTGCGCTTATAGCGATGGCCATTCCGATCGATACCGCGCTGCTGCTTGGTTCAATATCAATAAAAATTTCTCCATCTATTGACTTCCTGGGACGCAGCTTTGCTCTTAACACCGCGGACGGCCCCCTGCTTGTGATCATATATGGCTTGGCCGCATTATGGTTCTTCGGGACGGAGGCCTCAGGCACCGCTAACCGTTTTGTATCTCTTGGCTTGATGATCGTGGCATTATTGACTGCTTCCATCGCAGTTGAACCTTTCCTTTTTGCAGCTCTGCTGCTTGAGATGGCTGCCATGTTAGTGATCCCCTTATTGGTACCGACGTACCAAAAACCCGGTCGCGGCGTGATCCGTTTCCTTATTTATCAAACGCTGGCAATGCCCTTCATCCTCTTTTCAGGGTGGATGTTGGCAGGCGTGGAAGCTAGTCCGGGCGACATCAATACTACGATACAAGCTGGAACAATGCTTGGTCTGGGTTTTGCCTTCTTGCTCGGAATTTTCCCGCTCTACAATTGGATTCCCCTAATAACCGAAGAAGCGCCGCCTTATGTAGCTGGATTCCTGCTTTGGGTACTGCCGACTTTCACAATTATCTTCGGACTGGGATTTTTAGATCGCTACACGTGGCTGCGCACCTCGCCACAACTTTCAAACGCCATCCAATTGGCGGGTGTATTCATGGTTGCCAGCGGCGGGATTTTTGCAGCCTTACAAAAACACATTGGGCGGATGATGGGATATGCGGCAATCGCTGAAACAGGCTTACTCATCCTTGCCATGGGATTAAGATCCGCTGAAATTGTAAATGTCACATTCCTTCTCTTAATTCCACGCGGATTGGAACTGGCAGTCTGGGCCCTGGCACTTTCGATCATGAAACGCAAAGCCTATTCATTGCGTTTCAGCGAGGTCAAAGGATTGGCGCGCAGCTATCCGATCGCCGCTTCGGCAATTATATTTGCTCACCTTTCGATGACTGGTTTTCCCCTTCTGGCAGGTTTTCCCCCACGGCTGGCCTTATGGCAGGAACTGGCGGGACAATCACTGGCGCTTTCATTTTGGTCCTTTCTGGGAATGCTTGGATTGCTTATGGGCGCGATCCGCACAATGGCTGTTTTCGTGACTGTCGAGGAAAATAAAGCCTGGGAGTTGAAAGAAACATGGGTGCAAATGCTCATGCTCGGGCTGGGTGTGATCGGTCTCTTCATCCTGGGAATTCTTCCACAAATAATACAGCCATTTCTCAAAGGCCTGCCCACTCTCTTCCTTCACCTGGGCAAATAAGCTGATTGAATGAGCGTGCTATAATTTCAATCATAATTTTTAACAAAAATATCGGAGTACAACATGGAATTCGAACAAATTATCAAGCGCCTTGAATGGCTGGATAAACAACAACGCGAGAATCAAGATACACTCACAAAAGTGAGTGCGCGCTTGGCCGCATTCGAAACCACGGTGGATGCCGTTTCGAAACAGATTAAACCGCTCAGCAAACAGATATCGGAAATCTCCCCCACTGCACAGCGTCTTGACCAATTTGAAGCGCTGCTCACAAAACAACGCAATGAATTCACAAAGCTGCTTGAAGAAAATGAAAAAGCGCAGGCGCTTGCCGAGAAGGAAAATGAAAACCGCTATAAGAATGAATTGATCGAGATCCAAAAATCGATCGTACAGGTCAAAGCTGCCACTGATCAGACGGAAATAAAAAAGCAGATCAAGGCGAGGGAAAACGAAATACAGCGGGTTCTAACCAACTTCAGCGATCTAAAAATGAAGGTGGATGAAGTCGTGCGGACAAAAGACGACGCAGTACACGCAGTCAAGGCGGTTGAAGAAACCCGCAAGAATGATCTTAAACGAATCGCCGATGTACAAGGTGAAGTGACCGCCTTGCGCAAACGCATCGACGAAAACCGCGATAAAGCCACCATAACCGCCGACGGGCTAAAAAATGTCGAGAATCGTTTTGCAAGCCTGCTCTCCTCAGAACAGGAACGCAAACAAGCGCAGGCGGCGTTCCTTGAACAACAGGCTATAGCGCAGATCAACCGTGACCGCGCCTGGAAAGAATGGAAGGAAAAATACGAATCCTTCATAAAAGAATCCGCGAACCTTGACCTGCATATTCAAAATCTCGATGAGGCTCTGCGCGGCGCAAAAAAAGCGCAGGAAGCGTATCTTGAACTCAACACAAAACTTGAACGCCGCATCAACGAAGTGACCGAAATGCAGCGTCTCGCGGAAGACCGTCTCAGACAGGAATGGGCAAGCTTCAAGGCAGACGATCAAAAACGATGGACTGGGTACAGCCTGTCAAACGAGGAATCCTTCCGCGACATTCGCAAGGATATTGCAAAAACGGAAGTGCGCTTCCCGCCGATCACCGATGCCCTGCAGGTCTTACAGGACCAATTGCAACAGACCACCGATGTCGCTGAAAAAGAATTGCAGGATCTGATGAATGTGGTACATGAATGGATGACATCCTATCAACGCATCATGGGGCACGGCAAGAAGACAAAAAAGTAAAACTATAAATCATGCGAGTTATCGGTACGGCAGGTCATGTAGATCATGGAAAATCCACGCTGATTGCGGCGCTCACGGGCACGCACCCAGACCGTCTCAAGGAAGAACAAGCCCGCGAGATGACCATTGAATTGGGTTTCGGCTGGCTCACGCTCCCGAACGGCGAAGAAGTGGGGATCGTGGATGTACCCGGGCATCGCGACTTCATCGAAAACATGTTATCAGGCATCGGGGGAATTGACGCGGCATTGCTTGTCATCGCCGCAGACGAAGGTGTCATGCCGCAAACAAAAGAACACCTCGCGATACTGGATCTATTGCAGATTCCCGCTGGCATCGTGGTTCTCACCAAAATAGATCTAGCTTCAGACCCCGCCTGGCTTGATCTGCTGGAAATTGACATTCGCGGCGCTCTTGGTGGAACCGTCCTGCAAGATGCGCCTATCATTCGAGTCTCAGCAAAAAATAAAACAGGACTTGATGCCCTCATCACAAGTCTCAGTAAAATATTGGAAGAAAAACCCGCGCGGCTTGACCTTAACCGTCCGCGCCTGCCCATTGACCGCGTATTCAGCATGAGCGGGTTCGGTACAGTCGTTACAGGCACGCTCCATGATGGTCATCTTTCCGTTGGCGACGAAGTGGAAATTTTGCCAAGCGGAATAAAAGGAAGAATACGAGGACTCCAAACTCACAAGAAGAAAGAAGATCGAGCCACCCCCGGGTCACGAACAGCCGTCAACATTTCAGGAGTGGACACAGAATTAATTAATCGCGGGAATGTAGTCGTCCACCCGAACCAATATCAAGCCACCCGAAGAATCGATGCGCGTTTTCGATTACTGAAAGATGCCGCATCTTCCCTAAAACATTCCAGCGAAGTGAAATTCTTTGTCAGCGCAAGTGAAACCATTGCGACATTACGTTTGCTTGGAACTGAAGAATTGCTACCGGGCGAAGAAGGCTGGATTCAACTTGAACTGCGTGATCCTGTCGTGGCTGTGCGCGGTGACAGATACATCCTGCGCCGTCCATCGCCAAGCGAAACACTCGGAGGCGGGATAATCATAGATCACCAGCCGAAAGGCAGGCACAAACGCTTTGACAAAAAGATTCTTAAATCACTTGAAGCGCTTGCTCAAGGCTCGCATGAAGATATCCTATTCGAAGCAGCAATTGCGCTTAACATCGCTTCAGTGAAGGAGATGGTCTCCAAATCACGTTTGGAGACTTCAATTGCAGAAAAGACGTTGAAGGAATTGATCAATACTGGCCAGCTCATTCTTTTGGAAGATGTTCCGCCGTCAATTTCGAGCAACGCTCTCGCCATTCCGCTTCCGCGCTGGAATGAATTGCAAAACAGTACGATAAACACGATCAATGCCTATCATATACAATACCCGCTACGTCGTGGAATTCCACGTGAGGAATTAAAAAGCAAGCTAAAACTCACGCCAAAAATATTCAATGCAGTCGTCAAGTTAAGTATTGTGAAGTCTATATTTATTGAACATGGCAACTTTCTCACTCTACCCAACCACGAGATAAAATTCAATGAACAGGACCAGATTAAAATTAAAGGATTGATGCGAAAGTTCGAAGCGAATCCATATGCAGGACCAAGTGTCAAGGAATGTCAGAGTGAAGTCGGCGAAGAAATTGTCAGCGCGCTACTTGAACTCGAAGAGTTATTTACTGTTTCACAGGATGTCATTTTTTGCAAAAAAGATTATGATGACATGAGAAAAAAACTTAGTGAACAGTTTCAGCATCAGGAAAAGATCACGCTAGCAGAAGTACGTGACCTTTTCAGCACCACCCGAAAATATGCCCAGGCGTTTCTTGAACATCTGGATTCGATCGGTTTTACCGTGCGGGATGGTGATTTTAGAAAGTTGAGGAAATAATGTGCGGCAGATTTACTCTTACAGTTGACCCAGCCGAATTAAAAGACGCGTTCGGAGATTATATTTTTCCTAATAAATTTTCACCACGCTTCAATATCGCACCGTCACAGCCCGTCCTCGCGATACCGAACGATGGCAAGAATACAGCTGATTTTTTCCTATGGGGGTTAATTCCATCCTGGTCGAAAGACCCGAGCATTGCGAACAAACTGATCAATGCGCGTGGTGAAACCATCGCGGAAAAGCCATCCTTCCGCGGCGGATTTAAATACAAGCGCTGTCTTATTTTGACGGATGGCTTTTACGAATGGAAAGCGGTTCAAGGTGAGAAAACAAAAACGCCTTATTTCATTCACATGAAAGATGGAAACCCATTCGCCTTCGCGGGGCTGTGGGATGAGTGGCAATCGCCTGATGGCGGCGTGCTGCGCACCTGCACCATCATCACCACCGAGCCAAATGAACTGATGTCAACTCTTCACAACCGCATGCCTGTGATCCTGGATCGAGCAGATTATTCTCAATGGTTGGATCCCGCACCTCGTGCAAAGCATCCCGAAAGCCTACTCCCGCTCATTCGATCCTTCCCCGCCGACAAGATGTCCGCCTACCCGGTTTCGACAATGGTCAACAGCCCAGGCAATGACCGCGCTGAGTGCCTTTTACCCGCATAACCATAATCGTTAACCGTCACACCTGTCCTTCCGCCGGAAGCAATCTCTCGCAATATAAAGAAGACTGCTTCACCGGAAAGTGATTCCTCCTCGCAGTGACGAAAAAAACATGACCAAACTCCTCATCCTCCTATCACAACGCTTTCCCGCGCTGGCATCTCGAGACTTTGCCATCTTCTGGGTGGGACATTTATTTTCGCTGATCGGCACCTCCATGCAAAATACGGCGCTGCCACTGCTGGCGTATCGGATCAGCGGCCGTCCCTTTGACCTGGGATTGATCGGTTTTGCGACGACCCTCCCCACTTTTTTCCTGGCCCTGCCAGGCGGAGTTTTGATCGAGCATGTCGATAAACGTAAAGCAATCATTTTTTTACAAACCATCATGATGCTGGATACACTTGTGCTGGCATTTCTCGCATTAGGCGGCACAATCCAGATATGGCAAATCGTTATCACGTCCCTCATCCTGGGTACGGCAAGCGCATTCGAGATCACAGCACGTCAAGCCATGCTGATCGAACTGGTTGGGCGTGAAGCACTACCGAACGCGATCGCTCTACAATCCACAGCCTTTAATCTATCCCGTGTGCTCGGCCCTTCACTTGTCGCGCCTATATTACTTTTATCTACAAAAAATGGAGAAGGCTGGGTCTTTTTGCTCAATGGGATTAGTTTTGGGGCAATCATTATCGGCTTATTTTTTGTGCACGCAAAATATAAAGCTCCTGTCATGCCGCGCACACGTTCCATTATGGAGGAATTTCGTGAAGGCACGCAATATCTCGTAAAGAATTCATCGGTGGGATTAATCATTGTCCTGGCGGCTACGATTGGTATCCTTGCCATGCCGATCACCCAGCAACTGCCCGTCGTTTCAAAAGACCTGCTCGGGCAAATTGGAGATACCAAAAGCGTTGTAGACCTGAGGAATAGTCTGCTTTACACAGCGCAGGGAGTCGGCGCATTGACAGCGGCTTTCTCCATCGCGATGAACAATACCGCGCGCTGGCGCGGACTTCGTTTGATCCTGGGAGAAGCAGCTTTCATTCTAGGGATGATCGCGATCCCTTTTTCGCATTCGTTGTGGCCAACCTTGATCATTATTGCATTGATGGGCTGGGGCGCAGTCACACAGCTCGCTACGATGAACACATTGATCCAATTACAGGTACCGGATAATTTGCGCGGACGTGTCTTCAGCATTTATCTTTGGGCGCTACAGGGAGTAGCGCCATTCGGCAGCCTGTTAATCGGCTGGATGACACAGGAATTTAGTCTTTCATACACAGCTTTGATCTGTGGAACTGTCTCGCTCGCCATTATTGGCGGAATTCAGGTATTTCAACCAAAAGTCAGGCAAGCGGCGGGTTAACGCAGGATTAGCGTTTGGCACACTCCTTGACTGTGATTTTTTGCCCATGTTATGATGAATAATATGCAAAAAGATTTTAAAGAAGAAACTCCAAGATCAGATATAAAACAGGATCAGATCCCCGCCCCCATCCATCGGCGCAGTCTATTCACGCGCTGGATGAACAGCCTCGTGCAAATGGGGTTGGGCGAATCATTATTGCGGATTGGAACAAATCTATTTTCCATTATTGCGATCGGGATCGTGATCATGCTGGTGCAGGCCTTTTACCGTCAGACGCCAAATACATTTTCAGGAAACAGTGCGCAGGCCTCAGGTCCCACGCCGACCGCTGTTGTTGCCGTCGGTTCAATTCCAGCAGTGGATGTGCCGGTGATTTCTGGAATTGCGCGCGGCGCGCAGATCCACACGAACATCCCTTCACGTCCAAGGGATGAGATCACAACGTACACCGTCCTGGAAGGCGACACGGTCTTTGGTATCGCGGAACGATTTGGCCTTGAACCGCAAACCATTTTGTGGGGAAATTACAATCTATTGCTGGATGACCCACATTCGTTGAATCCCGGACAAGAGTTGAATATTCTGCCAGTGGACGGCGTTTACTGGGAATGGCTTGGCGGTATTCCTTTTGGACAATGGGCAAATTTTTACGGCGTCACCGCGGCGGACATTATCGAATACCCCAGTAACAATATTGACCCAAACACTGTCGGCGACTTTGAAAACGCGAACATCAAGACCGGTACCTGGTTAATAATTCCGTATGGAAAGAGGGAATTTATTAGCTGGAGCGCGCCGCTAGGCGTGACGCGCGAAAACCCATCCTCAGCCCGCGTCATGGGCGAAGGCGCCTGCGGACCGATCAGCGGCGGGGCTGTGGGATATGGCGCATATATTTACCCAACAAATAAACATTATCTGTCAGGGTTTGATTATTCAGAGCAAACCAATCACCGCGGGATCGACTTGGCAGGCAATGAAGGCGAAGCTGTCTACGCTTCTGATGCCGGCGTGATCGTTTATGCGGGCTGGAATGATTATGGATATGGGAACATGATCATGGTCGATCATGGAAATGGATTCCAATCCTTGTATGCCCACTTGAGTGCGCTTAATGTCGGCTGCGGACAAAGTGTTGGGCAAGGCGAGGTGATCGGCGCGGTTGGATCTACAGGACGATCTTCAGGTCCGCATTTGCATTTTGAATTAATGGCTGGCGCGAAGGTAAACCCGTGGGATTATCTGCCGCCGCCGTAATGACTTGCCAAAGCATAAAGGCTATACTATAATCTTGGAACTTCTCCGGGCACGTAGCTCAGTTGGTTAGAGCGCATGTATCACACACATGAGGTCGGGGGTTCGAGCCCCTCCGCGCCCACAAAAAACTGTCGAAAGGCAGTTTTTTATTTCCCACACTTTGCAGATTCCTGATCCCATTTTCAGAGTAGATATAAATTAGCCGCTCGCTCAAAAGGTATAATGAACTCCACGATCATGCGAAGTTCATCCTTTATTTCACGTTCATCCCAATATCTTCTTGCATTTGGATTGATTGCCCTGGTGACAGGCATTCTGTTCACTCTGCGTGAAGCGCTTGATACTACGCTGGTTGCCCTTCTATATTTAATTCCGCTTGGGCTGATCACCGCGTATTTGGGACTTGGCCCCGGCATCACCAGCGCATTGACAACCTTCCTGACGTTCAATTATTTTTTTATCAAACCCTATTACACCTTCTCCGTTCATCGCCCAACGGATGTGGTGATCCTTGTCATATTTTTGATCGTGGCCATCGTGATCAGTCAACTGGTGGGACGCATGCAGGTCAGCCTTGCCGCTGCCAACGCGCGCGAACGCGAAGCCACGCGGCTTTACGAACTCAGCACCGCGCTGGCTGGCTTACACAATGATCATGCCATTGCCCAGATCCTTGCCAAACAGGTGCAGGAAGTTTCACAGGGCGAAGCAGTGGAATTAAGTGTTACAGGTGCGCAGCCTTTTTCTTTTTGCCTGCCTGAAACACATCAGCCGAATCGTCCGCCAGAGTGGGTTGTGCCTATCGGGGTGGCGCGAGGCGTACTCGGGGGAGATTCGGCTTTGGAGAGCGGCACCAGCCATAACGTCCAGTGAGAAGCGTTTATTCCAGACCTTTGCCAGTCAGGGAGCGTTGGCGCTTGAGCGGGCGCGGCTCGCACAGGCTGAGTCACGCGCCAGAGTCCTCGAAGAGAGCGACCATTTAAAATCCATTCTCTTATCTTCTGTCTCGCATGAATTAAGAACACCGCTTTCCACTATTAAAGCGGCCGCCTCAAGTTTGAGAAGTGATGATGTCCATTGGGATTCAGCAGCACGCCCTGAGTTGATCGCCGCGATCGACGATGAAGCCGACCATTTGAACATGCTAGTGGGCAATCTGCTCGATATGTCGCGCATTGAGTCTGGCGTACTAAAACCAAAACGTGAATGGAATATTTTGTCTGAGATCGTTGGAAGTGTTCTGGCGCGTATGAAACATTTAGCAGAGGAGCATCGCATTGAAGTGGATTTGCCTGAGAGTCTGCCGCTCATGCCCGTGGACTATGTCCAAATGGAACAGGTCTTTACTGAATTTGGTCAGCAACAGTGTAAGTATGCGCCTGAGAAATCTGTGATCTGTGTGCGCGCATTTGTGGAAGATGAGTCTGTGCATGTGGTGGTCAGCAATCAGGGGCCGCAAGTACCGCAGGAACATCTCGAAAGGATCTTCGATAAATTTTTCCGCATCACTGCTGCTGATCGAGTGACGGGTACAGGCCTCGGGCTTTCAATTTGCAAGGGAATTATTGAAGCGCATGGCGGGCGGCTTTGGGCGGAGAATATGCCAGACGGCCTGGCTTTTAATTTCACGCTGCCTTTAATTTGGGAAGGTGCATCACCTCCCAACCTGACAATGGATACGGAGACCGAATGAGCAACGCGCCGCATATTTTAGTCATCGATGACGAACCACAGATCCAGCGCGCCATACGAACCATCCTGACAGAAAAAGGATTCAAGGTTACAACTGCAAGCCGTGGTGAAGAAGGCCTTACTCTCGCTGCTACAAATGAACCCGACATCATCATCCTTGATCTGGGTTTGCCTGACATGGACGGTGTGGAAGTCTGTACACGTCTGCGCGAGTGGACTCAATGTCCGATCATTATTTTATCTGTGCGCGACAGTGAGCGGGATAAAGTTTCCGCGCTCGATAAAGGCGCGGATGATTACCTAACCAAGCCATTCGGGATCGAAGAATTGTTGGCGCGTGTGCGTGTGGCATTGCGTCATTCCGCGA